>JBDSOE010000133.1:0-14967 GCA_039915005.1 Ginsengibacter sp. | reverse complement strand
GCGCTTCTTGTGGCAATGGCATCTTTTAAAAAAGAGATACTGTTTTTCCAAACTTCTTTTCCTGAAGGAGTATGATATGCATATACATTTATAATTTTTCCGGAAGCCAGTTTCAGGGTATCATGCTTTACAATAAAATTTTTATCTGCAAACCAAGCAAAATCATGAACGTTATTTTGGATGTAATGAAGTTCTTTGAGCTTCCTACCCCCCGGAGGCGAAACAATGTGAATCTGCTCTTTTTTGATAGTTGAATTCCGGATACCGGGTTTTTGATTTTTAATTTTTGATCTTTGATTTTTGTCTTTCTTGCTGATT
Source organism: Ginsengibacter sp. (assembly GCA_039915005.1). Taxonomy (GTDB): domain Bacteria; phylum Bacteroidota; class Bacteroidia; order Chitinophagales; family Chitinophagaceae; genus Ginsengibacter. The sequence continues at coordinate 14,649 of JBDSOE010000133.1, read as the reverse complement.
GCTGATTGCTGACTGCTGAAAGCTGACGACTGACTGCTAATCGCTGATTGCTGACTGCTGACTGCTGATTGCTGATTGCTGATTACTGATTGCTGATTACTGCTACCTGACACTTCTTCGCCCGTAGCCGCTACCACGTAGCCTTCCGGCACGGTAATCTTCACATTGAAATTTCCAAACTCACTATAAAATTCCCCCTGGTCAAGATAGGGCATCGGGTGCCATCCTTTGCTATCATATACCGCGGGCTTGGGATACCATTGTGTAATCTGATAAGTCTTTCCTACATATCCGCCGCGCGAAAAATTGAGTGGAATCTTTTCATGAAACGGCGTGGTAATCTTTATAGTTTGCCCGGGTACGAGAGGAGAAGGCAAAATCAATTTTACTATATCAATATATTGCGGATGATCTTCTAAGTTCGCCGTTACATTATTTACTTTAAAATCAAGGCGGTTGATATATCCGCGCTGTGCTACATCACTAAAATAAAAATCGGTTCTTCCTAATAACAAAAATTGTTCGCTGAAAGCAGTGCGGTCGTTCTTGTAGGCATTGGGCCAGAGATGAAACCAAATGTAAGCGAGAGTATCCGGCGAATTATTGGTGTAGTCTATGATCTCAAATCCATCTAAAGTATTGTCAACATCATTAAGAGTAACGTCAATTTTATAATTTACTTCTTGCTGAAAATATTTTACCTGGCAGTTGGCGGTAGGAGGTTGGCAATAAAGCAGGAAGATTAAAAACAGTTTTTTCAAAACAATTATTTCATCAAATATAAAAAATAAAAACTGCGGTGATGCTCCTTATGCAAGTTTTACCAAATTAAAGATATTCCGTACTCTTTAAGAAATTTGTCTTTAGAAACAATGGATAATTGATTCTTAAGACTCTGGCTAATTATGATTCTGTCAAATGGATCACGATGCTAAAATGGTAATTCAGTGAGGGTGAGCGTATCTTCAAATGTAATCGGTAGAATTTGAAATCCATTTTTCAAAAAAATGATTAACAGAAACTAATATCGGAAAAGGCTTGTATTAGCTGTTTCCAGAAGGTGACTTATCATTTCCCTTTCCCCAATAAAATAATCCTTATTGTGTGGATCATAATTTTAAAATCGAGGGTCAAAGAAATATTTTCTATGTACATAATATCATACTTCATACGTTCAGTCATTTGCTCTAAGTTTTCTGCATAACCAAATTTTACCATGCCCCAACTTGTTAATCCGGGTTTTACTTTCTGCAATAATTTATATTCAGGATGTTCTTTTATGATCTGCTCCCTGTAGTACTTTCTTTCGGGGCGTGGGCCTACCAGGCTCATTTCTCCTTTTAGGATATTCCATAATTGTGGTAATTCGTCCAGGCGCCAGCGGCGCATTATTTTGCCCCACCGGGTAATTCTTTCGTCGTTATCGCTGCTAAGCATAGGGCCGTTCTTTTCAGCATCAGGCACCATGGATCTGAATTTATAAATAAAAAAAGGCCTTCCCTTGTATCCCACTCTTTCCTGCGAATAAAATATGCTTCCTTTGGACGATAATTTTGTCCTGATGGCGGTGTATAAAATTAAAGGTGAAAGAATGAGCAGGCCTGAGGCGGATAAAATAATGTCCACCTGCCTTTTAATATTTTGTTGCCAGGCATTCATTAAGCCGGTATGAATTTCAATAAGCGGGGTTCCCATTACATTGGTAGTACGCACCGAGCCACTTAATATGTCTACTTTACCGGGCATCATTTTTACATTCACTTGTTTTTCTGCAAGGCGTTGCAAAATCTTTTCAAGGCCGGATCTTTCATTGTCTTGTAACGCAATAATCACCTCGGCAATTTGATACCGATCAATAATAATATTTAAGTTGGCAAGGTTACCGAGGAGAGGAATAAGAGAATTTATTTCAGGATAATTATTGTTTTCAATGGTAATGAAGCCACAAACTCTGTAGCCTGTTTTTTCCCTGTTGGTAATAATGGAATCGTATAATTCCATTACTTTTCCCACACTTCCGATGATGAGTGTATTGAACCATACCGCTTCTTGCTGCAACTGCCTGTGAGCCTTATTCAGCAACAATAATCTAAAGAAATAAGTAATGAAAAGCTGGATGCCAAAAAGAATAAAAAATTCGTTATAAAAAGAGGAAAGATATTCCTGTTTTTTATACAAAAGAAAAATAGAAAATAAAATGATGCATCCTAAAAACGTACTGAAAAAAGTAGATAATAATTCAAGCGCTCTTGATTTATAATAGATGTTTTTATAAGTTCCAAAAAGATGATACAGGATGAGCCAGCCTGCAGGATATAAAATTAAACCGGTTAAAAATTTTTTGTTGAGCACAAAACTTTCACCGCCAAAATACCTGTGAAGCCCAAAAAACATAGTCCATGCAATGAGGGCAGCAGCCACATCGCCTGCGGCATAAATCCTGGTATGTAACCGCTTTTTCAATAGGATAAAAAGATATTAAATGATTTGATTCCGGTTTATTTTCTCTAATATCTGGTGAGCTACTTCCATGGCGCGGTACCCATCAACTTCGGTAACAGCAGTAGATGTATTGTTGACGATGGCATCCACAAAACTTTGCAGTTCCATTTTTATAGCATTGTTTTCTTTAATAGCGGGAGCCGCTATGGCAATGGTATTTTTGCCATGATTGGTTTCAACATCAAAAGTAAAAACATCTTTATCTCCGGGAGATTTGTATTTGATAATTTCAGTTTTCTTGTCCAGGAAATCTATGCTGATGTAAGAATCTTTTTGAAACAAACGCATCTTGCGCATCTTCTTCATGCTGATTCTTGAGGAGGTAAGATTGGCCACGCAGCCGTTGTCAAATTCAAGCCGTACGTTGGCAATATCAGGCGTGTCGCTCAGGACGTGCACCCCATTAGCAAAAACATTTCTCACATTGCTCTTTACCAAAGAAAGAATGATGTCAATATCATGTATCATCAAATCCAGTATTACGCTTACATCGGTGCCCCGGGGATTAAACTGCGCCAGCCTGTGTACCTCAATAAACATGGGATTCAGATGATATTTCCGGGCAGCAAGTAAAGCAGGATTGAACCTTTCCACATGCCCCACCTGGAATTTCACATTAGCTTCTTTGGTAAGTTTCACAATTTCTTTCGCCTGTTCCATGGTACGTGCCAATGGCTTTTCTACAAAGACATGCTTGCTTTTTAAGATGGCCATTTTGCACAATTCGTGATGCACTGTGGTGGGTGCCACAATATCCACAGCATCACATGCTTCCATTAAGGCAGCCGCGCTTTTATACCTTTTTAAGCCGTATTTTTCTTTTACTTCAAGGGCATTTTCATCAAGAGGATCATGGAATCCTATCAATTTTATTCCTTCAATTTCTTTCCAGTTATTAAGATGAAATTTCCCTAAATGGCCAACGCCGAACACACCAACTTTTAACATAGATCCTTGTTTTTAAACGATAAAGGTAATCACAGATGAACAACCTTTAATCAATTAGGAATGGGAATTAGCGACGAGTTGATCCGGGATGCAATGATTGAATAAATTTTCACATCACAAAATCACCCGACCCCAAAAATTACCCGACAAAAAAAAGCAGGAATTTTTGTAACCTTTTTAATCCTAATCCACTCCAACATAAAAACAAATAAAATGAAAATGTTTAACTTTCTCTCTAAAACAACTCTTTGCTTAGTTGTTAGTACAGCTCTTCTTTCAATGAATGCTGACGCACAAAAGACCCAAAAACTCACTGACCCTGAAATAGCTTCGGTGGCTGTTACCGCAAACCAGATTGATATTGATTACGCAAAAATTGCGCAGAATAAATCAAAAAACGCGGATGTTTTAAAATTTGCCGCAACCATGGCTAAGGATCACCAGGCAGTAATTGACCAGGCAGTAGCTTTAGTAACTAAATTAAAAGTTACTCCAAAAACTAATGCTACCACCAAATCATTTCTTGCAGGCGCAGCCAAAACAAAAGCCATGCTAAATTCAAAATCAGGCAAAGCCTTTGATAAAGCTTATGTTTATAATGAAGTAGCTTATCACAAAGCTGCCATTGACGCAGTAGAAAATGTATTAATCCCCGGCTCATCAAATGCAGAACTAAAAAGCTTACTACAATCAGCAGTTCCACTTTTTAAAGCCCATTTAGCACATGCTGAAATGGTACAAAAGAATTTAAAAAAATAAAAAATCTCAAACATGAAACAAACATTCAAAGTATTTAAGATCAGCACTTACTTATTGTGTGGCGCACTTCTTTTAAACAGTTGTAACTCCGGAGATAGCTCCAAAACTGCTACAACAGACTCTGCCACCACCAGTGCGCCCGCCGCAACCGTGGACACCACCAACGCCGCTCCACAAAAACTTTCTGATCCTGAAATCGCTTCAATAGCAGTTACTGCAGACCAGATTGATATTGATTACGCTGCCATTGCAAAAGCAAAATCCAAGAATGCGGACGTTTTAAAATTTGCTGCAACCATGGCCAAAGACCATCAAAGCGTAAATGACCAGGCGGTAGCCTTAGCCACCAAATTGGGAGTTACTCCACAGGACAACCCTGTAACCCAATCATTGTTATCAGGCGCCGCTACCACCAAAGCAGATTTGAATTCAAAATCGGGTGCCGATTTTGATAAAGCTTATATTGACAATGAAGTAGCTTATCACAAAGCTGCCATTGATTTGGTAGAAAACAAATTAATTGCAGATGCTACAAATCCTGAATTAAAAAGCTTGCTGCAAACAGCATTGCCTATTTTCAAACAACATTTGGCACATGCTGAAATGGTTCAAAATCAATTTTCAAAATGATTAATACATTAAAAGTATTGAGAAACAGCACGTACGTTTTGTGCGCGCTGTTTCTTTTAAATGGATGTTCCTCACCAAGCGGCAATGAAACGGCAAATGAAAAACCGGCTCATTCAACCGATACCGTAGTGATAAAACAGATGCAGTTTAATCCCGCAGAACTACAGGTAAAAGCAGGCGACACGATTGTTTGGATCAATAATGACCTGGTGGCACATGACATAACAGAAGAGAAAAGTAAAGCATTTTATTCCGATACGCTTGAAGTAGGAAAATCATGGAAATGGGTGGTAACAGACAGCGCAAGTTATTTCTGTTCTATACATCCTTCAATGAAAGGCAAAGTAATTCTAAAATAAATTAACTTAGTGGCGGAAGTTCATTAAATAATCTTTTTAAACGGTTAGAATTTTGGAAAAGCAATTTGAACAATATTCGGATATGGATATTATCCGCAAGGTGGTTGGAGGCGAAATAGAGTTGTATGAGATTCTGATAAGGAGGTATAATTCCTTCCTTTACAGAATAGGAAGGGTTTACCGGTACAACCACCAGGATACAGAAGACCTGATGCAGGAAACCTATATCAATGCGTATTGCAATCTTGCCAAGTTTGAGAACCGCTCTTCTTTCAAAACATGGTTTACAAGAATTATGCTCAATAATTGTTACCAGAGAAAACAAAAATTGAGTTTCAAAAACGAGGTAATTACCGATGATCTACAACTGGCAAAATCAAATGTTATGCTTCATCCTTCAATGAACAGCGAAAAAATTACCGTAAATAAGGAACTCGGACGGGTGCTGGAAAATGCTATTCACGAGATACCTGAAGACTATAGACTGGTATTTACGCTCCGCGAATTGAACGGGCTAAGTGTGGCTGAAACGGCGGAGTCATTGGAGATTTCAGAGAACAATGTGAAAGTGAGATTAAACCGGGCGAAAACCATGCTTCGTTCTGAGATTGAAAAGATGTATTCGCCACAGGAGATTTTCGAGTTCAATCTTGTGTATTGTGATGGCATAGTAAAGAAGGTAATGGAAAAGATCAATGAAATAAACAAACAAAGAAAATGAAAGACGGCTTATCAATACACACAAAAAATGAGGAAGATGCCATAGAGGAAACAGATGAGAATCACATTCCTTTTTCTGCTGAAACACCCCTTAGAAGCGATGCATTTTTACTTGATGATAATGAAAAGATAGAAATGATTGCCAAAAGTTTTGAAAATATCATGCACATTTTGGGCCTGGATATGAATGATGACAGCCTGAAAGGAACCCCGAAAAGAGTGGCAAAAATGTATGTGAAGGAGATTTTCAGCGGATTAAATCCTGATAATAAACCGGGTACTACTCTGTTTGAAAATAAATACCAATACAATGGAATGTTGATTGAAAAAGACATTACCCTTTACTCTTACTGCGAACATCATTTTGTTCCTATCATTGGGAAAGTTCATGTAGCTTATTATCCAAACGGAAGTGTGATTGGTTTATCCAAAATAAACCGTATAGTTCAATATTATGCTAAACGCCCTCAGGTGCAGGAACGTCTTACCAATCAAATAGCAGAAGGGTTAAAGAAAATATTAAACTCGGAAGATGTAGCCGTTATGATAGATGCTGCCCATCTTTGCGTGGCATCCCGGGGAATAAAAGATACCAACAGCAGCACCATCACTTCCTGCTTCTCCGGCAAATTTTTACAGAATGAAATTAAAAATGAATTTTTGGGATTGGTGAAATAATTGAATGGTTAGGTTATTGAATGATTACCTCTTCAATCACCAGATCATCTGATAATTAAATCACCAATTACTTTTCCCTGCTTCCGGCATACAGTTCATACTCCAATAAACGACAATCAATTTTACCATTATAAAATTCGATTTTACGTTTTGCCTTCAGCCCTATTTTTTTTGCAAGAGCAAAGTTTCCGGTAAAAACATATCCTGTGTATCCTTTGCATTTTTTCTTCATGAAATCGCCCACCCTTGCATAAGTTTCTTCTAATTCAATTTCATCGCCCAGTCTTTCTCCATATTCCGGATTGAAAAAAACAATACCTGTTTCATTTTCGGGAACGATGGTGTCTTCAAAATCACAAACCTCAAACTGCAGCAGATCCGCAACACCGGCAGCCCCGGCATTTATTTTTGAAATGTTGACAGCATCTTCACTTATATCGGTTGCTATAATTTTCAAGGCAGGAATTACTTTTATTTGGTCTGATAATTTTTGTTTTTCTTTTTTAAAAAAATCTTCATCAAAACCAAGGATATGCATGAAAGCATAATTATCGCGAAATAAACCCGGCCGCCTGTTGGTAGCCAGCATAGCCGCTTCTATGGCAAGGGTGCCGGAGCCACACATTGGATTTATAAACGGAGATTTACGATCCCATTTAGTGGCCAGCAAAGTGGCAACAGCCAGAGATTCCAGCATGGGCGCCTGCCCCGGAATTTTTCTATAGCCATGTTTAGATAAGGTTTCCCCGGAAGTATCTATAAATATTTCAGCCTCCTCTTCTTTCCAAAATAAATGGATAACCGTTTTCGTTAACGATGATCCTGAATCGGGGCGTACATTTAATTTACTTCTGAAACGATCGGCAATGGCATCCTTTATTTTTACGTTAACAAACAAATTATTATTTACAGACGCATTATTAACTGTGCTGGTAATAGAAAAATATCCTTCTTTATCAATTATGTTTTCCCATTGAATCTGAGAAACCGTTTCATATAATTCATTAGGATCATTACACGGAAAAGATTTTAAGGAATAAAATACCTGGCTGGCGCAACGAAGGTTTATATTCAAACGGATACAATCATTTAAAGTGCCGTTGATTTGGACTCCTGTGGCAAAGGAGTTTATTATTTTGTATCCGGATTCAATAATTTCCTGTTGCAGGTAAGGTGATAATCGATTGCTACAGGTAATGGTGATACGGCTTGGCTTGTTGAAAGAATGCATGTATGCAAACTTAGTGTATAAGACGGTATCAGGAAGCAAGGTTGCGAACCTTGATAAGTTTTAATTCAAATAGAAATACTTTTTTAAAGATTGGCACCCTTTGATCCGTTAGCGACAGATTGAATCGTACCCAAACATCATGTCTTTATGCTGATTCTTAAACAGTATTAATTAATTCCTGCGAGTCTTAATTTCAAAAGTGCGTTGTGGGTATTTTTTAATAAGAAATGGGTTAGAGATTTTGCTTTCTCCTTCTGCATAGGAATCACTTTTGCAGATTCAGGAATAATGTGAAGCTGATCTAATAAATTATTAATAATGGCCTCATCATAAATTTCAGCAATGTCGCAGGCACGAAAGAAATTGGAATGCATTCCATAATTGTCTAAAACTTTCGGAGCATTTTCGTAGTCGGGAAAGGAAGTGAATTTTTTTACAAAAAAAAGAATCTGGTTATTCACTTCTCTTGTGTAGGCAGTATAAATGATTTCCATAATTCCAGGTTTTTAAAGATTAGTTTTCACGGTACTTCAAAAAAAATTTGAGTTACTATCTAACTCTTACTATAAATTTAATGCCACATATTTTTACATGGAATTTCTTAGATATTGGTAACTGGTTTTCAAGGAATCATTACAAAATGACGAAAAAGTAATGCCATCCACTTATTAAGATTACTATTCCAATGGTTCCGTTGAAATTTAAAAAAATTTCTGTTGAAAAAAGTCCACACCGGGATTTTCAAGAATGAGGAATTGAAAAAATAATTATTAACCAGGTAATTCAGAAGAGAGGGATTTGGGTAAAATCTTTTTATAAAGATGCTGTAAAAATAGATTGTCGCTTGCCGGTTCGCAAACTTTTCATTGAAATTAGTTATTCACATTTTTTATTTTGAGCTATCAACTTTCAGCCATGAGTTATCAGCTATCAGAAGAATAACTTTATATCCTGGAAAATCTTTTACATCATTTTGGACGGAATATAATTTTTTGAGAAAACTCTTCCCTGGTAGCAGTGTTTGTAATTCTAAGAATGTACATACCACTACTCATCTCTTTTGATCTGTGTATTTGCAATTGACCGCCATTACTATTATGAAAAGTAAATTCTTTAATTTTTTGATTCAGGATATTCAATAAAGTAATTTTATACACATGATTGCCGGAATGGTTCAAGTCAATATTTACGATGTCAATAGCCGGATTGGGATAAATATTGATTCTTTGCGTGTTTTGTTTTTGGAGGAAAATGATTTTGCTATAAATATAGCTGTCATTATTACTCATTAATTTTATCCGGTAAAAGTTTTGTTCAGCCGGATCGGTATCCACAAAACTATATTGATTCGCCACGTCAATGGGCACGGGTATAACCTTACCAACTTCAATAAAGCCATCATTGGTTTTTCGTTCCACAATTATTTTATTAAGATCAGGGAAGATGCCCGAAGAATTGCTTGTGCCCACTCCCATTGGTGATGGCGCTACGATGGAGTAAGTAAATGGCGATCTTCCATTTTGTAATCCAGCAGTAGCTATGCTCCCATTATTCCCATTATCACAACTAACATCCACGGCGTTCAATGTAAAGCGCGGTTCCTCATAAATCCCCGGAACCTCAATGCCGGATTTACTTAAGGTGCAGTTGGTAACCATTTATTATAACCGTATAGATACCGGCAGATAGACCCGTAATAGAATCTGTAGTCGTGAAATTAGAATTAACCGGACCAATAGTTTTGTATTTGTAAGAACCGGAACCACCTGTAACCGTAACTTTTATAGAACCTGTAGCAGCACTACGCGATTCATAAGTTTGGAAAGTTGCTTTTAATAAAGCGCAATCCTGTGCTGATATTGAATTGGAATACAAAAATAAAAGGCAACCTATTTGGTAGAATATGTAAAGTTTTTTCATAGGGTACCATTCTATTTCTAAAAAATGATAAGAGTAAAATGCAAGCTTATAATTAGCGCAGGATCAGGTGGGTTTATTGACAGATTCAGAGATTTTTAATTAAAAGGCAATACAATGAATTTCTATGCGTTAATGTCATGAACATTAGAAGTAATATTTTTCAAAGAAGATTACAGTGAACTTTAATTTACGTTATTTTGAATTTATTTTTTTAAAACACTATTAGCATAAAATTTAAACAGGTTTGAATTATGAGAGCAAAGTTTTTTTTAAAAAATTTGGATGGTGCCCATTAAACATTTATGTTTGTGGCCTCAAGAGGGATAGTAGTTTTTTAATCCGACCTACACAAAGACCGCTTACCGATTAACTATTTAATCTGAATCCATTCCTACAAGAATTTCCACTAAAATTTTGAAATTGTAATACTTTTACAGGTATATATATTATTATGGTAAGATTATTTATACTTCTTTGTGTTTTAATGGCGGTTTCTTTTGAATCTTGTTACACCCCAAGAAAGGTTGTGTATTTCGAGAATGTAAAGGACAATACTTTTAATTCAGGAGATAATGAGAGTCAATCTCCCATTGCACCTAATGATATTTTGAGCATTTCGATAAGCAGTTTAAATGCTGAAGCCTCTGCCATATTTAACCCTACAAGTAATAACAACATTCGTTCTACTACGGTTACCGGATCCAGCACAGAGTCTGGTGGCTATCTTGTTAATACCGATGGCACCATTCAATTGCCGGTATTAGGGACTATAAAAGCCGGTGGACTTACCAAGAAGCAATTAAAAGATAACATTACTAATATGATCTTATCAAAAAAACTTCTTGTGGACCCGTTGGTAGAGATTCGATTTTTGAATTATGAAGTTACCATAATTGGTGAAGTAGCAAGGCCCACAGTAATTACAGTTCCCAACGAAAAAATTTCAATGCTAAAAGCTATCGGCCTGGCCGGTGACCTGACCATCTACGGAAAAAGAGAGAATATATTACTTATAAGAGAAGAGAATGGCAAAAAGATAACCAGGCATATAGATCTTACCTCACGCAACTTTTTTGACTCCCCATACTACTATCTACAACCAAATGATGTAGTATATGTAGAACCAAATAAGAACAAAATTAATCAGGGTACACGTAATCAACAATTAGTTCCAATTATATTGAGTAGTTTATCTGTGGTAGTAATAGTTTTAGATAGATTTTTAAGATAACTTAAATGATGCAGGCAAAGAACCATATTGGAAAAGAAAGCGAAGATAACTTAGCCCAGCAGGTAGTTACAAAGTACATGCCTTATTGGCCTATGTTTTTGCTTGCAATTATTTTAGCGTTGGGTACTGCTTATATATATCTTCGCTATGCCACCCCTATTTATGAAGCTAATGCCACACTCATTATTAAAGATGAAAAGAAAGGTAACGAGGAATCTAAACTGATGGAATCTTTGGATCAGATATCTTCCAAGAAGATTGTGGAGAATGAAATTGAAGTTATTCAGTCAAGGAAACTTATGTTAGATGTGGTGAATAAGCTGGGATTATATGCGCCTATTTCTGCTCAAGGAGATATAAAAACTAATTCAGCCTACCATACATCGCCAATTGCGATAGTAGCGCCAAATCCCGATTCTTTAAAAGGTTATGGAAAGATCAAACTAAATTTTGACAAGAATAATACAGAAGTCATTTTAAATGATACCTTCAACTACCCCATCAACCAGGTAGTTACTACACCCTATGGACGATTGGAATTTATACCCAATAAAAATTATGTAAAGCCAGGCAATCCGGCTAAAGGATTTTATTTTTCACTGATAAATCCGAGAGATCTGGTTCCAAGGCTTCTGGGAAGTTTAAAGGCAGAGCCCACCAGTAAATTGTCTTCAATTGTAACCCTAAGTTACAGAGATGAAGTGCCAAAGCGTGCAGAAGACATCTTAGATCAATTGATTAGTTCTTATAAACAATCAGAGATTAATGAAAAGGATGCCCTTGCAAAAAACACTCTAAAGTTTGTGGAAGAAAGATTGAATATAGTATCACACGACCTCGATTCCATTGAAAAGAAAGTACAGCAGTACAAGTCTGGAAAAGGTGCTGTTGATATTGGCGCCCAGGGGCAATTGTATTTACAAAACGTAAGCGCCAACGATCAGAAATTAAGTGAAGTAAATTCGCAATTGTTAGTTTTAAACCAGGTAGAAAGATTTGTGAAAAGTAAGGAAAGTGGCGGCAGCATTGTTCCTTCTACCGTAGGCGTAAGTGATCCCATGCTTTCTCAACTGATGGATAAATTATATGCTTCAGAACTCGAGTATGAGAAATTAAGGAAAACAGTAGGTGAGAATAACCCGAATTTGGTTTCCATACAAGATCAGATCAATAAAATTAGACCAAACATTTTACAAAATATTCAAAGCCAGCAACAAAGCCTTAATGCCACAAAGAAAAATATACAGGCTACCAATGGAAACTATACTTCCATGTTGCAAGCGGTTCCTCAAAAAGAACGCCAGTTGCTGGATATAAGCCGCGAGCAACAAATGAAAAGTATTGTTTACGCTTCATTACTTCAAAAAAGGGAAGAAAGCGAATTAGCGTATGCCTCCACAGTGTCAAATAACAGAGTAGTGGACGATGCCCAGGCAAGCCCTTATCCGGTAAGCCCAAAAACTCTACTTATTTATGCAATGGCCGTTGTGGCATTTCTCGGTGTATGCTTTGCAATCATTACTATTCGCGAATCATTTACAGGTAAAGTCCTTTACCGTAATGAAGTGGAAGCCAGAACAACAATACCCATTATTGGTGAAGTAGCTTTTGACAAATCTAAAAAGCCTATCGTAATTGAAGCGGGAAGAAGAAGTTTCATAGCCGAAGAATTTAGGAAATTAAGAATTTCTCTTTCCTTTTTGGGAATTAACTCCAACCATAAAAAAATACTGGTTACCTCCAGCATTTCCGGAGAAGGGAAAAGTTTCATCGCCGCCAACCTGGCAATAAGCCTCGCCCTCACAGGCAAAAAAGTGGTACTGGTGGATATGGACCTGAACAGCCCTACTCTTGCAAAGATTTTAGATACTGATACAAGGGATGGCGTTACAGAATATCTAACCGGAGAAAAAGAGGCAGAAGAAATTATCAGGCGCGTAGAAGAACATGAAAATTTATTTTTTGTTTCATCGGGCCATATCCCTGAAAACCCATCTGAACTGTTATCTAACGGGAAAGTAAAAGACCTGATTGATTACCTGGATAACGCTTTTGACCTGGTGATCATTGATACTTCTCCAATCGTTTTAGTCACGGATGGCTATCTGTTGACAGGCTTGTGCGACGCTACTTTGTTTGTAATAAGGCATAAGTACACCCCTAAAATGCTAATAAAAAGAATAGACGTAAATAACCATATAAACCCTATCAATAACCCCGCAATAATTTTTAACGGAGTAAAGTCAAGAGGCTTCTTTAAAAATAATTATGGGTATGGATATGATTATGTGTATGGAAGTAAGCAACGGGAAAAAGAGAAAAAATCCTTAGTAAAATCTTAAAAACCAATATATCTTATGAATGACCATTTGACTCAATACATTAGGATGTAAGCGAGAGAGGCGAAGCCCTGCATATCCTTCAGTATAAGTATCAATCCTTATGAACGGCTGCAATTTTCATCTTAAAAAGAAAAATTATGCAGAAGAATTGGTATATCGTTTATACAAAGCCAAAAAGCGAAAAGAAAGTAGCTGCTTTGTTGACCAAAAAGAAAATCGGAAACTTTTGTCCGCTGAATTGTAAATCAATACTGCAATTCAGGAAAAGCAAGGTAGTGTACGAGCCTTTATTTACTTCGTATGTATTTGTGCATATATTGGATAGTGAAGTTCATTTACTCCGCCAAATTGAAAATGTAGTAAATTTGGTTTCGTGGAAAGGGAGACCAGCCGTCATCTATGATGAAGAAATAGAAGCTATTCGAGATTTTACAGGTAATTACCGGGATATTAAATTAGAGAGAACCCAGATAAATTTAAATGGTGAATCAAAAATTGCCGATGACCGCTCCTACTCTATTGACGGGAAGATCTTAATGATAAAAAACAAATCCATGAAGGTAAATTTGCCATCGCTGGGTTTTACACTGATAGCTGAACTGGAAGGCGAAGGTATTATGGGCAGGGAAGTTTCCTTTGGCAATAAAGAATTGTCGTTACAGTAACCCGCCCTTCTCCAATACGAGAGGTTAAGTTAATAATCGCAAAACACTGTTTTTAATTCCGTACGAACCTGCCTGAAAGCAGGCAGGTTCGTACGTCAAAAAATACCTTAAAATTACTTTCACTATAGGAATGAAATATTGCTTACCTGTTTTTTTGATGACCCACTTAATTGCTGCACCTTGCGCAATAAATTTATCATTCCTCCATTCTTAATTATTATAAAATGAAGACAGCACTTATAACCGGTATCACCGGGCAAGATGGGGCATATCTTGCAGAACTACTTTTATCAAAAGGTTACATAGTACACGGCCTTAAAAGAAGGTCCTCTTTGATTAATACGTACCGCATTGATCATTTATATGTAGATCCCCATGAAAACCATGCGAATTTTAAACTTCACTATGGAGACATGACCGATAGTACCAACCTGATTCGTATTGTACAGGAAACGCAACCCGATGAAATATACAACCTGGCGGCCATGAGCCATGTGAAGGTAAGTTTTGATAATCCGGAATACACCGCAAATGCGGATGGAATTGGAACTCTGCGATTGCTGGAAGCCATCAGGATTTTAAAATTAGAAAACAAAACCCGCTTTTACCAGGCCTCTACTTCCGAGCTATACGGCCTGGTACAGGAAGTACCTCAAAAAGAAAC
>JBDSOE010000110.1:0-3499 GCA_039915005.1 Ginsengibacter sp. | reverse complement strand
CTGGGATTGAAGAAATCCTGAAAAATTTTTCCTATCAAAGAAAGGGATAACCTTTTTAAAAGCTTTCTAAAACACCAGTTTTTCTCCATCCAAATTAATCACCAATTCTTTCTTATCACTCGCTTCTACCCTACCGATGATTTGCGCATCAATATTAAAAGTCTGAGATACTTTTATAATGGTTTCTGCAAAATCTTCATCAGTATAAATTTCCATTCTGCAGCCCATATTAAATACCTGGTACATTTCCCTGTCATCTGATTTACTGGCCTCCTGAATTTTTTTAAATATTTCAGGAGTTGCAAACAGATTATCCTTTATCACTCTTACATTTTCTGGAACATATTTAAGACATTTCGTTTGACCGCCGCCACTGCAATGGATCAGGCCATAAATTTTTTCAAAATTATTTTCTAATAAATTTTTAATTAAAGGAGCGAAAGTTCTTGTTGAGGAAAGCAGTCCGGAAGCCTTACTGACTCTTTGAGTCCCAATGTAAACCACCTCATCAGGCAAATGAGTGTCATAACTTTCTTTGTAATTTTCTGCATAATATTTACCAAGGATATCATGCCTTGCAGAAGTCAACCCGTTACTTCCTATCCCACTGTTATAATTATTTTCATAAGTAGCCTGTCCAAAAGAAGCAAGCCCAACAATTACATTCCCCGGTTTTATTTTTTCATTGGAAATTATTTTTGATTTTGGCCAACGCGCCGTCATCGTTCCATTTACAGCAATGGTTCTTACCACATCGCCTACATCCGCTGTTTCCCCTCCGAGATAATGAATGTTGATGCCAAAAGTTTTCATGAGATCAAAAAACTCCTGCGTACCATTAATTATTTGTTCCAGCACTTCACCGGAAATCAAATTCTTATTGCGGTCTATGGTAGAATTAAAAATGATATTATCATAAATCCCCACACACAAAAGATCGTCAAGGTTCATCACTACTGCATCCTGCGCAATCCCCTTCCATACAGAAACATCACCGGTTTCTTTCCAATACAAATAAGCCAGGACACTTTTAGTGCCCGCGCCATCGGCATGCATCACGTTGACAAAAGCATCCTCATTCCCCAAATAATCCGGATAAATTTTACAAAAAGCATTAGGATAAATTCCGGGATCAAGATTTTTTACCGCCGCATGCACTTCTTCTTTCTGTGCTGAAACTCCCCGTTTTGAATATAAAGACATCGGAAAAATTAATTCGTTAAATAATTGAATGATGAACTGGCTACATTGCCCAATCGCTAAAAACGTAAAAGTAAGATTGAACTTTGAATATTCCATTTCCAAAATATTTTAATTAATTATCTTGCACCAATCTTATGAGGATACACAGGGACATAAATAATTTACCACCTTTTAAAAATGCAGCCATTACCATTGGTACATTTGATGGCGTACATACGGGTCATTTACAAATTATAAATCAGCTCAAAAAAGAAGCGTATAGTAATAACGGGGAAACGGTGATCATTACTTTTCATCCGCACCCGCGAATGGTAATCCAGTCAAGAAAAAAAGAACAGAATGATAAGCCTTTTATAAAACTATTGAATACGCTGTCAGAAAAAATTGAACTTTTAGAGAAGCAGAATATTGACCATTTGATAATTACTCCCTTCACCGAGGAATTTTCTAACCAGCCAGCAGACGAATACATCCACGATTTTTTGGTTTCAAAATTTCATCCAAAAACCATTATCATCGGCTACGACCATCGTTTTGGAAAAGACAGGCAAGGAGATTATACATTGCTGGAAAAATACCAGAAATCATGTGATTATAAAGTAAAAGAAATTCCTGAGCATGTGTTGCACCACGTTACTATCAGTTCTTCTAAAATAAGAAAAGCACTTTCAGAAGGCGATACCCAAACAGCCAATGAATACCTCGGCTACGATTATTTTTTTGAAGGAGAAATAATTGGAGGAAATAAACTCGGTAAAACATTAGGCTACCCAACGGCAAACCTCAGCATCAAAAATGAATTTAAACTCATTCCGGCATACGGCGTGTATGCGGTTACCGTTAGCCTGGCAATAGCGTCACAAAAACCAGACGATCTCTTCATTGCCGAAGCAGATTATAAAGGAATGATGAATATTGGCATAAGGCCTACCATTGGCGACAATAAAATAATGATTGAAGTAAATCTTTTCGATTTTAACAAAGATATTTACGGCCGTACTTTGAGGGTTTATATAAAACAATATATGCGCCCGGAAATAAACTTTAATAATCTCGAAGAATTAAAAGTGCAATTGGGAACTGATGAAATAAATGCAAAGAAATTGTTGAATAATATTTCTGCATAAAAGATGTTTCCAAACTTCAGCCTTTAGCCTGATATTTCCGCCTGCTTTAAAAAGCAGTTAAACCATTACCTGGTAAAATAAGGATAACAGTAATGCCTAAACGAAAAACGGATAACCGGGTTATAAGTTTTTTACTGAAACGAATCTGTATTTTTTTTGGGGACCGGAATAAAATTTACACGGGTACAATAACGGTTCGTACATCACCACTGTAATTTTCCAGGGCGTCCAAAGCGGCATTGATGGCGTCTGCATCCAAAGGAATAGTACGCGTAACAATGCATGAAGTATCTAACATCTTCTTTCTCGCAAAATCAACAAGAACAGGCAGTTCCTGCAAACGATGGTCGTTTGAGCCAATGAGTTCAACCTCATTACCCAATAATTCCGTATAAGTATTTATCTCAAGTGGTTTATTGGAAAGCCCTACGAGTACAACGCGGCCAAGCACACCCGCGCATTGAATGGCCTGCTTTGCCGTTTCCGGTAAACCTATCATTTCAATGGCAACATCCACCCCTTTGCCATTGGTGAATTTTTTAATCTCTTCTACCGGATTCTTATTTTTCCCATTCACAGTTATAGCGCCATATTGTGCAGCAAGACTCAGCTTATCTTCATTAATGTCCACCGCGAAAACCTGCGACGCGCCAAAAGCACGGGCCAGTTGCACAGCCGACTGTCCCAAACCACCCACCCCAAAAATAGCTACTCTATCTCCCGCTTTAATCCTGCTTTTCAGCAATGCATGAAAAGCAGTAGCAGAGGCACACATGAGTGTAGCGCCCTGTTCAAAAGGAATTTCATCGGGCAAATGGATGGCGTTGCGTGCGGGTATCGCTATATATTCAGCATATCCGCCGTTAGTATTATGGCCAATCATCTTTCCCTTTTCGCAAAATTGTTCATTACCGGTTGAGCAGTGGTAACAATCGCCGCATGTAATGTTGTAATGCAGGGCCACCCTATCGCCCAATTGTACATTGGTAACCTGGCTTCCCATTTTTTCTACCACACCTGCTACTTCATGCCCCAAGGTAAGCGGAGTAAAACTTACAGGAGATACTCCTGCACGATAATGAGCATCAGAATGGCAAATACCGGCGGCTTTTACCTTTACTAGAATATCTCTTTCACCAATTTCGGGTATGGGAATTTCCTGCATTTGC
>JBDSOE010000055.1:0-19713 GCA_039915005.1 Ginsengibacter sp. | reverse complement strand
AAAAACAATATTTTTTTTCAAACAGCACGATTGGCCGATGTAGCCGAGATAAAATGGAAAGGGAAAATTTTCGTTTGCATAAAACCCACCACTTTCATGAACCTAAGTGGCAGAGCGGTAAAATATTGGCTCGATAAAGAAAAGATTCCCATCGAAAATTCTCTTACCATTGTTGACGACCTGGCGCTTCCTTTAAGTAAATTACGTTTAAGAAAAAGTGGTAGCGATGCGGGGCATAATGGTCTAAAAGACATTCAGAATATTCTGGGCACCGATCAATATCCCAGACTTCGTTTCGGCACGGGAAATCAATACCCCAAAGGAATGCAGGTTGATTTCGTACTTAGCCACTGGTTGCCGGAAGAAGCACCGGTAATAAAAAGTAAGATTGAAAAAAGTATGGAAGTGATAGAGAATTTTGCCACAATAGGTATTGACAAAACGATGAACCAAATAAATAACCTGGTATTTAATTTTATAAATCTATAGATTAATTCGTTTTTAAATTTGTTTTCTATATTTTCGCAGAACCTTTGAAAGACCGTCTAAATCTGCTTTAATATGAAGATATTTTGTATAGGGCGTAATTACGCCGATCATGTGAAGGAATTGGGTAACGGATTGCCGGATGAGCCTGTTATTTTTATGAAACCTAAAAGTGCCCTTGTTCAGGGCCATACTCCGTTTTATTATCCTGAGTTTACCAATGAGCTTAATTATGAGGCCGAGTTGGTAGTGAGAATAAGTAAAAACGGAAAATATATTCAGGAAAAGCACGCAGCCAATTATTACGATGCCATTACCGTAGGCATTGATTTTACCGCCAGGGATATTCAAAATCAATTAAAAGAAAAAGGCCTTCCGTGGGAGAAGGCAAAATCATTCGATAACTCGGCAGCGGTAGGAAAGTTTATAAATGCAACCGCAGTATCGGACAGGAAAAACATTAATTTTTCCTTTGCAAGAAATAAAGAAATAGTTCAAAAGGACAATTCAAAATCTATGATATTTTCAATAGATCGCATCATTGCCAACATTTCAAATTATTTTTCACTGAACATTGGAGACCTAATATTTACTGGCACTCCGGCAGGTGTGGGAGAATGTAACGTGGGCGATTTTCTTGAAGGCTATTTTGAAAAAGAGCTGGTTCTCTCTCTTGAAATCAAATAAATGAATGAGGCCCATCGTATCATAGGCCTCATTCAAAAACTTACATTGAACATCCACGTTAGCAGGTTTAAATTATTTTTTATAGCTGAATTCTTTTTTGTATCCTCTACACCAAAGCCAGTTCCAGCACCTGCTGCATTGTTTTTACATAATTTACTTTCAGTCCTTTTATGTAATTGGGATTGATCTCTTTCACATCTTTTTCATTCTGCACGCTCATAATTACTTCTTTCAATCCTGATCTTTTTGCTGCCAATATCTTTTCTTTGATGCCACCCACAGGAAGCACTTGCCCGCGCAAAGTAATTTCGCCGGTCATGGCAAGAAACGGCTTTACTTTTCTGCCGGTAAATGACGATGCCAATGCCGTCATCAATGTAATTCCCGCACTTGGCCCGTCTTTAGGTACTGCGCCTTCGGGCACATGTATGTGTACATTTTTCTTGGTAAATACATCGGGCTTAATCCCATATTTTTTGGCATTGGCCTGCAGGTAAGTCATGGCAGTGGTGGCGCTTTCTTTCATTACATTTCCCAGGTTTCCGGTAAGTTTCAGGTCGCCCTTACCGTTATCACTGGTAGCGGTTTCTATAAAAAGAATATCGCCGCCTACATACGTAAAGGCAAGCCCCACAGCTACTCCAGCCATATTTGCTGTTTTGTACATTTCATTACTGTACTTCGATTTTCCCAGAAATCTTTCAAGGTCATTCATACTTACAGTTGGCTTTAGCATTCCTTTTTCAGCATATTCCCTCGCCAGTTTACGCATAATACTTGCCAGTTGCCTGTCCAGTTCGCGAACCCCGCTTTCTCTTGTAAAATCTGAAATTATTTTTTCCAAAACAGCGTCACTTATTTTAAAAGAAACGTCTTTTAATCCGTGTGCCTCTTTTTGCTTTGGCAATAAATGGCGTTTGGCAATTTCTATTTTTTCTTCTATGGCATATCCGCTCAGATCAATAATTTCCAGCCGGTCGCGCAAAGCCGGTTGAATATTTTGCAAATTGTTTGCGGTAGCTATAAAAAGAACTTTGCTTAAATCGTATTCTGTTTCAAGATAATTATCATAAAAATTATTATTTTGTTCAGGGTCTAATACTTCTAAAAGAGCCGAAGAAGCATCGCTGCGATGCTCAGTTCCTACTTTATCTATTTCATCCAAAATCATCACCGGGTTAGAAGATTTTATTTTGCGAATGGATTGCAAAATCCTTCCGGGCATCGCGCCAATATAGGTTTTGCGGTGGCCACGAATTTCACTTTCATCATGTAATCCGCCAAGGCTTACTCTTACATATTTCCTGTTAATAGCATTGGCGATGCTTTTTCCCAGGGAAGTTTTGCCAATACCCGGAGGTCCTACAAAACAAAGAATAGGGCTTTTCATATCGCCCTTTAATTTTAGTACGGCAATGTATTCAAGTATTCGCTGCTTGATCTTTTCCATTCCATAATTATCATGATCCAATATCTTTTTAGCCTTTTTTAAATCGTATTGATCTTTGGTAAATTCATCCCAGGGCAGATCAAGCATCAGATCGAGGTGATTATAAATCACCGAATAATCCTGGGTGGAAGGGTGCATCCTTTCTAACTTTTCTGCGCCCTTATTAAACAGGTCTTTTGCTGCCTGCGGCCATTTTTTTGTTTCCGCTTTGTTCTGCATTTCTTTTACCTCAGCCACATTATCGCTGCCTAATTCTTCTTTTATCGCTTTCAACTGCTGTTGCAAAAAATAATCTTTCTGTTGCTTATCCAGTTCCGCGCGGGTTTTGTTGGTAACCTTATTTTTTAATTCGGCATATTGCAATTCTGTCTGCAGCAGGTTCATCAAAACTTCAGCCCTTGCTTTTAAATTTTGAATTTCCAGTAATCTCTGTTTATCAACAATACTGCTGTTTAAATTACTACTTACAAAATGAATTAAGAAGGTTGAGTTTTCAATATTTCGTAAAATAATATTGGCTTCAGAAGGCAGGTTGGGAGAGATTTGTATAATCTGGCTCGCCAGTTCTTTTATGGAAGATACCATAGCATCGAAGTCCTTGTCATCCTTTATTTCTTCATCGGCAAGTATCGATATTTTTGCCTTAAAATAAGGATCATCAGAGGTGATCTCATCTGTTTTAAATCTTTTTTTACCCTGGATGATGACAGTGGTGCCGCCATCTGGCATTTTTATCAGCTTAATGATTTTGGCGATGGTTCCTATATCCACCAGGTCGCTGATAGTTGGCTCTTCTACCTGGCTGTCTTTTTGCGACACCACACCAATTAGTTTATCGCCCTTGTACGCGTCATTTACAGCTTTAATGCTTTTGTCGCGGCCAACGGTAATGGGAATTACTACTCCGGGAAAAAGAACGGTATTTCTCAGGGGAAGCAGTGGTAATTCGGAAGGAATCACCTGGTCGTCATTGGTATCAGCATCCTCATGCAGTGGAATTATGGGCATAAATTCCATGTCATCTTCAGGTCCGCCCAGGTAATAGTTGCTATTCATATATTTTTTCACTTGTCAATCTGTCAATTAATTTTATCAAAGAAACGAATATTTGTGTGGATATAGTGTGTTTCAACATTGGTGCCATCTTAAATTAGTTATAAGTATTACGTACTTTCTTGTCAAAATAGCCGAATATTTTTTTTAGGAACTGTCATCTTTGGTAAGCATTCTTGCATAGTGAAACTCTAATTTTTTTTAATCCAGACTTTTATACTGTTTTTTATACCATAAGAAAATATTTTTTTTCTTAACTACAAACCATTCTCCCCAAATGATCGTAGATGATAAAAAGCTGATACAGTTTTTGAATCATTTTTAATCATTTAATTAATCTTATCATGTTAAACAGCGAATCTAAAGAAGAACAGCCAATCCTCCTGAATGAAGGAATGGTAAAACCTTTTTCCAGAAGAAAATTTTTTGGAATTATGGGTGCGGGTACCGCATTAATGGTAACTGCAGCCGCTTGCAGAAAAGACAACAACGGTAGTAGCAATGATGGTGTGAACCTCGGAAGCGGCGACATCGGAGTTTTAAATTATGCTTATGCTTTGGAACAATTGGAAGCGGCATTTTATACCACAGTTATTAAGACCCCTTATTCTGGTATAAGCGCACAGGAAATGTCTTATTTAACGGATGTAAGAGATCATGAAATTGCCCATCGTGAGTTCTTTAAGGCAGCGCTTTCCACCAAAGCTATCCAGTCATTGGAAGTAAATTTTAGCGCAATTGATTTTACCAACAGGAGCAGCGTACTGGGTACTGCCAAAGCATTTGAAGACCTTTGCGTATCAGCCTACAACGGTGCTGGTAAACTATTGGTAAATCCGGATTATCTCACTTTAGCTGGTAAAATTGTTTCTGTAGAGGCCCGTCATGCGGCTCTTATAAGAGACCTTATTACTCCCGGATCTTTTGGCGATATGACTGCTGTGAACGCCATGGGACTTGATGTAGTAAGAGCCCCAAAAGAAGTGCTTTCTATTGCAGGAGCCTTTCTCAAAACCAAACTCAACGCTAACAATTTACCCACCTCTTAAATTTTATTATTATGAACTTACAAAACGTTATTTCAGAAATTGAAAAAGCCGATCCGGCAATTTACGACCGGTTGGATACGCGCAGAAACGCTATGAAAGAATTTGCAAAGGTTTCCGGTAAAGTCGCATTGGCTTCTATACCTTTTGCCCTGGGCTCTATGTTCCAAAAAGCATACGCGTCACCAATGGGTCCTACAGATTTGATAATTGATACTTTAAATTTCGCGCTTACATTGGAGTATCTCGAATCAGAATTTTATAAAAAAGCAGTGGCTTCAGGAATCATACCTTCAGGCGATGCACTAAATGCACTGACCGTAATCCGCGACCATGAAGTAGCTCACGTAAATTTTTTGAAAACCGCCATTACCGCAGCAGGAGCTACCCCGGTTTCGTTTACGGCAAGTAGTTTCGACTTCACGGCTAAAGGAACTTTCCCTGGTGTGTTTTCAGATTATGGAACAATGCTGGCTGTGGCACAAACCTTTGAAGATACGGGAGTGCGGGCTTACAAGGGACAAGCACCAAACCTGATTTCAAACAATGATTATTTAACTGCGGCGCTTCAGATACATTCTGTGGAAGCACGACATGCAGCCCACCTTCGTGAAATGAGAAAAGCAAATGGATCTTTGGTTCCTGCAGGAGTTACTGTAAAGCCATGGATAACCCTAAATCAGAGCGGTATTGGATCTCCGGCTGTTCAGGCAAGCTATGATGGTGAAGAAAACGTAGTGCAGGCAGGGGTAACTATCACCAATATTGGTGGCCAGCAAATTTCTGCAGCGGCAGCATCCGAAGCGTTTGATGAGCCTTTGACTAAGGATCAGGTTACTGCGATTGTAACTCCTTTTTTTGCGTAAAAAACACTTCCGGATTTTAAATAAAAAGGAAATCTCTGTAAAATAATTACAGGGATTTTTTATGCATATAATAGAATCTCTCTGTTTTGATCAACCCCTTAAAGCAAAGTTTTCTAATTTTTAAAATCATTATTTTTTAATAAAGATCAGCCGGATAAGTTTAATTACTTATTTCAAAATTCCCCTACCTTTAGCTCTAAGACTTTCGAAGAATTCATTTTACATTTTCATAGAAATATTTTTGCTCTCAAAAATTAAATATACGGAAGAAGAATTGGTTGCTTTGTTGCAAAATGAAGATCAATCTGCTTTTGCCTATTTGTATGATAATTATTCAGGAGCATTGTACGGTATCATATATAGAATGCTCGAAGACAAAGAACTCGCTGAGGATATTTTACAGGAAGCCTTTGTGAAAATATGGAACAACATGGCAACTTATGAAAGTTCCAGGGGAAGACTTTTTACCTGGATGTTGAATATTACCCGAAATCTAACTATTGATACCATACGAAGTAAAAGCTATAAGAAACAATCTAAGATCTTAAACACGGAGAATTCCGTAGATAAGATAAGCAATAGAAGCAGTACCAATACGGCTTTCAGTTTTGATGCACTTGGAATAAGAAAACAGGTAAGCCTTCTTAAAAATGATCAAAAGCAAATAATAGACCTTGCATTTTTTGGAGGATTTACCCAGGATGAAATTTCAAAAGAATTATTGATCCCATTAGGAACGGTAAAAACAAGAATGAGAACAGCGCTTACGGAATTAAGAAAATTATTAAAATAAATTGAACAAAAACGAATTCATATCATCTGGTTTACTTGAGCTTTATGCTTTAGGAATAGCTTCTCCCGAAGAAAAGTTACAGGTAGAAGAATACCTGCAAGAGTATCCTGAATTAAATCAGGAATTGAATGAAATTGAATCGTCATTGGAAGATTATGCCCAGGCAAACGCCATTGAACCTTCGCCTTCGGTAAAAGAAAAATTATTAACCCGCATTGCCACACAAACTCCTGGAAAAGAAAAATCAATAGTACATTCCATTACAGATTCTAAGAAAATTTACCACATTCCTTTTTCCTATAAATTAATTGCCGCCGCGGCTGTTATTTTTTTAATAGTGAGTATAGCGCTTAACTATTCGTACTATAATAAATATAAAAATGCTTCTGGAGAATTACAATTGGCTCAACAAAACCTGCAACAACAGGAAAAGTATAACCAGGCCATCACATCGGACATGAATGTAATAACGGACAAAAATGCAATGTCTGTTGTATTAAACGGAACGCCCAAAGCTCCGGATGCCGTAGCGAAAATCTTCTGGATAAAAAATACATGGCAGGTGTATGTGGATCCTTCTGATTTGCCCGAAGTAGCTACAGGCAAGCAATACCAACTTTGGGCCATTGTAGATGGCAAACCTTTAGATGCCGGAATGATTGCCACTGAAAAAGGGATATATCGTATTCAGAAAATGAAATCTTTCGGAAAGGTACAGGCATTTGCCATCACTATTGAAAAAGCAGGCGGAAGCGCTACTCCTACAATGGATGAAATGATAGTGAGCGCGAAGATGTAAATTCATATTGAGAAAAGACACGTAATGCTAATTACCATCCCCTCGGATTCTGAGCCTTCATACAGCAAATAGTTACATCATATCAACAAAAGAAAACTCTTTCCAAAGAGTGTAAAACCCGTAAGATTCAATAGCCTATTTTTACAAAAAGTATTTCTATGAAATCAATTTTAATTGCAATAATTGTATTTTTCATTTTCACCGGTTGCAAAGCGCAAACACAAAAAAAGTTGATTAAAAATAAAAACGATAACACACTCTTATGGCGGGTAAGCGGCAACGGAATTAAAGACAGCTACTTATTTGGCACCTTTCATTTATTGTGCAAAGACGACATTCATTTCAGTACGCAGTTGAAAAAGGCTGTTACAATCAGTGATGTTATTTATATGGAAATGGATATGGACGATCCTTCTACCATGCTTAGCGGTATGCTTTACATGAACATGAAAGATGATAAAAAGCTGGAGGATCTTTATACGCCTGAAGAATATGAACGGCTGCAAAATTATTTTTCCGACACGCTGAAAATGCCATTGATGCTGTTGCAAAAGGCAAAGCCTTATTTTTTAGTAGCCTTACTTTATCCGCGCATGATGAATTGTAAAACTCCGGCAGGAGTGGAGGAAGAGTTGATGAAAATAGCGAAGGAAGAAAAAAAAGAAATTAAGGGTTTGGAAACGATGCAGTTCCAGGCGTCTGTTTTTGACAGTATTCCTTACGAATGGCAGGCAAAAGAATTATTGAAAAGCATAGATAGCTTTTCTGTGTATAAAGAAGAATTCGATAAGATGCTTACCCTGTATAAAAATCAGCAGCTCGATTCCATGGAAAGTATGATTAGTAAAAGTGAGTTCGGCGCTGATAAATATGCCGATCTTTTATTGACGGACCGCAATAAAAACTGGGTAAAACAGTTAAAAAAAATAATGAAAAGTGAGCGTGTATTTGTGGCAGTAGGGGCGGGGCATCTTGTAGGCGATAGCGGACTGATACAACTTTTAAAGGAAGCGGGCTACAAATTAGAACCATTGGAAAATAAAAAGGTTCTCTTGTAAGAAAATAAAAAACTGGCCCGTGAAACGGGGCCACCGGAAGTAAAAAGTTTTTAAAGCAAAGTTGTGTATTAATTCTTTCCCCGAAGTTCCGGAACGCTTTAGAATGGGTAAAATAATAAGGTATAAAAAGACATTTTTCACCTATCAGATATTCAATAAGAATCAATGATTACCATCAATTATACCAATGATTACAATCATATTTTAGAAGATTTAAACTTTCTATGTTTGCACAATGATTGAATGAATTTTATTCATTTTGCTGATCTATGAAATTCTTACCTAAGCAGAAGTCTTATAAATAACTTTAACTTCGCCCCGGATTGTGAAAAAAATTACCATCATATTACTTCTCAGCATTTACTCTCTCTCAACATTAGGGTTGAGCCTGAAAAGTTTTTATTGTTGTGGTAAGTTAAAATCGGTAACTGTTTCCATCACTCAGTACCAACAACAGAAATGCGCCAATGACGATGGCACCAGCGATTGCTGCAAAACAAAATATCAATTCTTTAAGGTAAAGGACAATCATGTTGCCGGCGATATAATAAGCACCCCGGTTTTACACTTTATCTATTTGCATTTGTTTACTCCATCTTTCCAGGTAAATAATTTTCCTTCCGAACAAATTAATGTTGTTAACAAAAGCAATGCACCACCGCTGCTTCACGGCGTTTCGGATTATATCTTCAACTGCGTTTTCAGAATTTGATTTTCCCTTTTAATGTAATGCCCGGTATTCGGGGATAGGGGCGTTTCAACGATGCCTCAATTTTATCTTGTATTTACTCTCTATAATTTTTAATATGAAAAGAACTATTTTAATGGTAATGCTGATTGCATTACTCACCATCAGTATTACAGCCTGCAATAATTCAGACACAAAAAATAATGCTTCAATCACACAAACCGATACTTCCGGTATGCATCATTTAATGGAAACGGGTGAAGCATATACCTGCAAAATGCATAATGAAGTAATAGGTGATAAGCCCTGTGTATGTCCTAAATGCGGGATGACCCTTGTGAAACAAAAGATGACTGATGCCCAAATGAAAATGTTGAAGGAAGGAACTTATACTAAACCTAATTATAAATGATATGGTATATAAAATCATTGAACTGTCACTCCTCAACAGGTATATTGTTCTGGCATTAGCATTAGGCTTGTTTGTTTGGGGAATATTTGCAGTGCTAAAAAATCCGATTGATGCCATACCTGATCTTTCAGAAAACCAGGTAATTGTTTTTACCGAATGGACCGGGCAAAGCCCACAGATAATGGAAGACCAGGTTACATTTCCCCTGGTATCAAACCTTCAGGGAATACCTAAGGTAAAAAACATAAGAGGTACTTCCATGTTTGGGATGAGCTTCGTGTATGTAATTTTTGATGATAATGTGGATGTTTACTGGGCACGCACACGGGTATTGGAAAGATTGAATTACGCACAGCGCTTACTTCCGCAAGGCGTTACGCCTACACTTGGCCCTGATGGAACAGGCGTTGGCCATATTCTTTGGTACACTTTAGATGCTAAAAAATTAGACCTGGGCGAGCAAAGGGCTTTACAGGATTGGTATATAAAATTTGCTTTACAAACTGTTCCCGGCGTTGCGGAAATTGCTTCTTTCGGTGGCTTCGAAAAGCAATATCAAATAGTGGTAGATCCATTGAAACTACAGTATTTCAATATCTCTTTAATAGATGTGTTGAACAAAGTAAAAGCTAATAACAATGATGTGGGCGGAAGAAAATTTGAAATGAGCGATATGTCTTACATCATTCGTGGACTGGGGTATGTAAAGAATAAAGAAGACATCGAAAACATTGGTATCGCCAACAATAATGGCATACCGGTAAGAGTAAAAGATATTGCTTCGGTTCAGTTAGGCGGCGATGAACGGCTTGGGATTTTTGATGACAATGGGGAAGGAGAAGTGGTAGGAGGTATAGTGGTAATGCGCTATGGAGAAAATGCCGATAAAGTGATTCATGATGTAAAAGCAAAAATGAAGGATGTGGAAAAAGGATTGCCGGAAGGCGTACATTTTAATTTTGCTTATGACAGGAGTACTTTAATAGAAGCTGCCGTTGAAAATATCAAAGGAAAATTGATAGAAGAGATGATAGCCGTATCACTCGTGGTTTTACTCTTTCTGTTTCACTGGCGGAGCGCTGTGAATATCATTATTCAAATACCTATCACCATCGCTATCAGTTTTATTTTACTGAATGCATTTGGCCTTTCATCCAACATTATGTCTCTGACAGGAATTGCACTGGCCATAGGAGTTATCGTTGATAATGGCATCATCATGTCGGAAAACGCTTACCATAATTTATCTCAATGGCAAAATGATAAATCCAATAGAATCACTAATAATTTGTCAGATGAAAAAAGTAGTTAAAAAAACAAAAGCATTTAAAATGGGTATAGTGCGAAAAGGGTTTAATATAAGCAGGTCATCATCGCCGGATATGATACAGGATGCATCGGATGTTACTGCTAATTCTAAAAATTTATTATCCTTTGGATCGCGACATTCTGAAATAATTTCAACGGGTGAAAACCAAAGAGAATTCCGTTCAATTTTATCAATTGCTTCAAGTCTCTCTGCAACCTTAAAAAAATACCTGTCGAATTTTTTCCTGAATATAACTCCTTTAAATTCCTGTAAAACCGATTCTGAAATAACTAATCTTCCTACATCAAGTGCAGTATTTAAGGATTGGGCATTAACAGAAGATGAGATTAATGCAGCGCTTATGAGCGAATTGGTGTCGAAAACAAAAAAATTAGTCTGCTTCATTCAGTATTTCATCAAGTGCTTCTTCAGTAAGTCCGCGCTCTGCCATTTTACTGCGCAGTTCATTCAGGTACTTCAGAAAGTCCCCTTTGGAATAGGCGAAAAGTTCTTTTCCAATGCGTACACTTACTTTGTTATTTATTTCTGTTCGTTTTTCCAAAGATGCTTCCCGCCAGGCTTTGGCAAGAAGGTCATCCACTTCAAGCACAATCTTTTCCATAAAAAATTATTTAATTCTATTCTCAAATATACGGATTTTAACGGCTGCTTTTCGTATCAGTTTTCGACCGGGAATTGCATTATCCTGCCAATAAATTAAAATAAAAATGAAAAATATTTTCAAAAAAATATTACCTAAAAAGAATTATTTAAAAATACCGGAAGAGGTAAGAATGCGGATTATTGAAAGTTCATGTAAGCAGGTTTCAAGAGGCGTATTTTTTTCAACGATTATTATTATTGCTTCATTTCTTCCCGTATTCTTACTTACCGGCCAGGAAGGGAAATTATTCGGGCCATTAGCCTATACCAAAACTTTTATTATAGCCGTAGATGCTATTCTTGTTTTGACATTGACACCTGTGTTGATTTCATTCTTTTTGAAAGGGAGGTTTACACCGGAATCTTCCAATCCCATTAATAAAGGATTAGGAAAAATATATGAACCGCTTATTCGCTGGTGTATCAAATGGCGCAAGACAACTATTGGAATCAACATTATTGCATTGCTAATAAGCATTCCGCTCATCTTAAGTTTGGGCAGGGAATTTATGCCGCCATTGGATGAAGGATCCATCTTGTTTATGCCGGTTACTATGCCTGACGTTTCTAATTCAGAAGTAAAAAGAATATTACAAGTCCAGGATAAAATTATCGCTTCAGTTCCCGAAGTGAAAAATGTGTTGGGCAAAGCGGGAAGAGCAAATACCGCCACTGATAATTCTCCGATCAGTATGATTGAAACGATTGTTTTATTAAAACCAAAATCAGAATGGAGAACCGGTAAAACAAAAGAAGATATTGTGAATGAACTTAACGGCAAATTGCAAATTCCGGGCGTAACCAACGGCTGGACACAGCCCATCATTAACCGCATCAATATGCTGTCAACCGGCATCCGCACTGATGTTGGCGTTAAAGTGTATGGTCAAAACTTAGATACCATTTATAATTTTTCACAAAAAATAAAAAATGAATTGCAGGGAATAAACGGGGTTAAAGATTTGTACGTAGAACCTATTACCGGCGGAAAATATATTGACATAAAAATAAAGCGGGATGAAATAAGCCGTTATGGATTAAGTGTGGACGATGTGAATGCAGTGGTGCAAAGCGCATTAGGCGGCATGAGGCTTACCACCACTATTGAAGGCCGCCAACGGTTTTCAGTAAATGCCCGTTATGCGCAGGATTTCAGGGATAACATGGAAGCGCTAAAAAGCTTGCAGGTACAAACCACACAATTTGGCCCTATTCCTTTACAGGCCGTTGCTGACGTTGCAATTACAGAAGGCCCGCCAATGATCAATTCTGAAAACGCATTATTACGTGGCACAGTTTTATTCAACGTGAGAGACATGGATTTAGCAGGTACTGTGCAGGAGGCGCAGGAAAGATTAAATACTATGCTCACCAAATTACCGAAAGGATATTTTATAGATTGGAGCGGGCAATATGAAAATTTAATAAGCAGTGAAAAAACAATGAAGCTCATTTTGCCAATTGTATTACTCATCATTTTCTTCTCAATGTATTTTGCATTTAATTCTGCAAGAGAAGCTTTGCTTAGTTTAGTGTCTATACCCTTTGCACTAATTGGAGGCGCTTTTCTAATTTATTTCTGGGGAGTAAACTTATCGGTAGCTGTGGCGGTGGGCTTCATCGCATTGTTTGGCCTCGCAGTGGAAACGGGAATTGTTATGGTCATTTATCTCAATGATGCTATGCAGCAATTAATAGAGGCAAAAGGAAATTCACGCCAAACTATTACCAGGGCTGATCTGCGTGAATATGTTATAGCAGGTGCCGCAAAGCGCTTGCGCCCAAAAATAATGACAGTTTGTGTTATACTCTTTGGTTTAATTCCTATTCTCTGGAGTTCAGGAGTAGGAAGTGATATTATGAAACCTATCGTATTACCGATGATTGGCGGCGTATTTACCTCCTCTATCCATATTCTTTTAGTAACACCTGTTATCTTTTTAATGAGTAAAGAATATGAGTTGAAAAAATATGGAAAAATTATATTGTCTGATACAAAACATTAAAAACTATGCAACGTTTATTGATATACATTTTTGTTCTTTGCCTCATTAGGGTAAATACTTACGGACAAAAAAAGATGAGCCTCGATAATATATTTTCTCTCATTCAAAAAAATCATCCTGAAGTAAAGATGTATGATGCGCAAATCCGTTCTCTTGACGAAGCCGCTAAAGGCGCCAGGAGCTGGATGCCACCTGAATTTGGAACGGGTTTTTTCATGACACCTTACAATATAGGGCTCACAAAAGCGATGGGCACCGAAAAAGGAATGGGTTCCTACGTGATTTCTGCTTCGCAAATGTTCCCCAATAAAAAAGAAAAAAATGCCAATGAATTATATATGCAGGCTATGTCAACCGTAGGTAAAGAAAGTAAAAAAGCCGCTTTGAATGAACTGTATGCGGAGGCAAAGAAAAATTATTATGACTGGCTGGTAATTGATAAGAAACAGACTGTGCTTGATGATAATGAAAAGCTGCTCAATTTTATGATACAGAGTACTGAACTGCGTTATAAAAACAATCTGGGCAAGTTGAATGCTTATTACAAGGCAAAAGCAGAATTAGGAAAAATCGAAAATCAGCGTGAGGTATTGAGTAACGAAGTAAAGCAAAAGCAAATTTCATTGAACACATTAATGAACCGTGATAAAAATGAAAATTTTGTAGTGGACACGAATTATACCTTTAAAAATTACAACTCAATTGACAGTAATTATTTAATCCAGGCACGTAGCGATATTAGAGCTGTAGCACAGGAACTGCAAATCAATCAGCTTCAATTGAACCTGGAAAAAGCAAAGCAATTGCCACAGTTTGGGTTGTTTTATGAACACATGTTTGGTTTCGGAAAATCACCCATGTTATACTCCCTGGTGGCAACTGTAAAAATTCCGTTGGCACCCTGGTCCTCAGGTGCATATAAAGCGAATGTTGAAAGCCTAAAATGGAAGTCACAATCTTTCGAAATGCAAAGGCAAATAATCATTAATCAGGCTTCCGGCAAAGCGGAAGGTTTGCTTTACTCTATCAATAGTAAAAAAAAGCAACTACAACTATTTGAAGGAAATATCATTCCTGCATTAAAAAGAAATTATCAAATTATGCAATTGTCGTATGAACAGAATACCGGGGAGTTATTTGAATTGTTCGATGCCTGGCAAACGCTGAATATGACTCAGCTTGATTATCTCGACCAATTGCAGGACTTACTAAACCTACAGGTAGAGATGGATCAAATACTTGAACAAAAATGAAATGAAAATGAAAATCAGAAAACAAATCTTGCTAAAATTTTTTCTATTTGGTTTCGCAATTATTTCTTTTACAATGACTGGATGTAAAAGCAATCCGGATAATAAAAAAGTTTCTGCAAATGCAGGCATAGAAGAAATCTACACCTGCCCTATGCATCCACAAATTATAAAGCATGAGCCAGGCAATTGCCCAATATGCGGAATGCCGTTGGTTAAAAAAGAAAATGCAAGCCGGGAAATTTCAGAAGTTGACCTTTCAACTTTACTTCAGGGCGATAATAATACGGTGGTATCTTCTATACCGGTTACCACCATGCAGTTTGCCAATCAGCAGATACAATTAGAGGCTTTGGGAAGTGTAGCGTACGATACAAGATTTATGAAAACTATTGCCGCAAGGGTTTCGGGCAGAATAGAAAGGCTGTACATAAAATACCGCTATCAGCCAATTCGGGCGGGTGATAAGGTCATGGATATTTACAGCCCCGAACTATTAACGGGACAGCAAAATCTTTTGTTCCTTGTAAAGAATGATCCAACGAATTCAACATTGATCAATGCAGCAAAACAAAAATTGTTATTGCTCGGTATGAACAACAGGCAGCTTCAAAAAATTATCTCTAACAACAAAGCTCTTTTGTCGGTTACTATTTTCAGTAATTATTCCGGCCATGTGCATGAAGTAGGAAATATGAGCAATACCTCTCAACAAATAATTCCGATGAATGTAACTGATGAACTATCCATAAAAGAAGGTATGTATGTTGAAAAGGGACAGCCCGTTTTTCAGGTTAATAATATGGACAATGTTTGGGTAAATCTTAATTTTTTTCCCGGTCAAAATTCTTTAATAAAAGTGGGTTTGCCGGTAACTATTATTCCTGAAACGGCGCCCGGTAAAAAGATTCAATCCAGGATTGGTTTTATAGAACCCTTTTATAAAAATGACTCCAAGACCTTATCTGCAAGAGTTTATTTGAATAATTCAACATTAATGATACCGGTAGGAAGCCAGGTAAAAGCGACACTAAATATAAATACTACGCATAATAATTGGTTGCCGAAAGAATCTGTACTTTCTCTCGGTATAAACAAAATTGTATTTCTAAAAAAGGGAAATGTTTTTAAAGCGCATCTCATAAGTACAGGAATTTCTGCCAACGATTTAATTAAAATAACAGATGGCTTAAATACGCAGGATAGCGTTGCAGTAAATGCACAATTTTTAATAGATAGTGAAGGATTTATTAAAGTAAAATAATGAGCAAAGGGTAATGGGCAATGGGCAAAGGGCAAAGGGCAATGGGCAATGGGCAAAGGGCAATTCTGAAGAAGCAATAAGCAATAAGTAAATAAGCCCACGAAATATATAACAAACTAAAAAAAATAACATGAGCTATAAGAAAATAAATGAAACAAAAGTGTATAAACTTGCTTTTGAACTTGCAATGAAAATTTATGAAATATCCAAAAGGTTTCCCAGAGAAGAAATATATTCTCTTACAGACCAGGTAAGAAGGTCAAGCAGAAGTGTTTGTTCATCCCTGGCGGAAGTTCATCGAAAAAGATTGTATCCGGCTCATTTTATTTCAAAAGTATCTGATTCTGATATGGAAAATGCTGAAACTCAAACCTGGCTGGAATTTGCCTTGGCTTGCAAATACATTACGCAAAGCGAATACGATGAACCCTTAAATTTATCAGAAGAAACCGGCAGGCTATTGAGCCACATGATTAATAATCCGGAGAAATATAAATAGCAATGGGCAACAAGCAATGGGCAAAGGGCAATCAGCAAGAAGAAATAAGAATAAGCAAAAAGCAAATCCATTTAAAATAAAAATATTTATGATGAATTACAGAAAAATAAAGCATGGCGGCATTTCTTTTAAAAAGGCCAATTGGATTTTGCCAATTGCCTTTTGCTTATTGTTGCTTGGTTCTTGTAAAAGTAAAACGCAAACCGCAGCCGTTGATCCGGATATTTATTATACCTGCTCAATGGACCCGCAAGTGGTAGAGTCAAAGCCGGGCAAGTGCCCTATTTGCCACATGGAATTAACGCCGGTTAAGAAAAGTGCTCAGCAGGAAAATAATGATGAACTGGCGCTAAGCCCCGAACAGATGCAGTTGGGAAACATTCGGGTAGATACCCTTAAGAATGCATTGGTTGGCAATCAAATGATTTTAACCGGTACCTTGAATTTTGACGCAACAAAAATAAACGACGTTAGTGCAAGAGTGAGCGGGCGAATTGAAAAATTATATTTCAAAAAGACAGGTGATTATGTTACCAAAGGCGCACCACTTTATGAAATATATAGTGAAGAACTAAACAATGCAAAACAGGAATATCTTTTAGCATTGCAAAAGAAACAAACGCTTGGAAATTCAATCATCAATTTTGATGATGTAATTGCGGCGTCTAAAAACAAATTACTTCTTTGGGGCATGAGTGAGCCACAAATAAAAAATATAAACAAAGACGCTCTGGCAAATCCCCGCACCACTTTTTATAGCACCGCTACAGGATATATTACCGAACTCGATTTACAGGAAGGCGATTATGTTTCTGAAGGTGGCAGCATTGTAAAACTCGCCGGCCTTTCCACTCTTTGGGTAGAAGCACAGGTATATGCCACCCAAATCTCGCAATTGGATAATGCAAAAAGTGTGATGGTAGAAATACCGGATATTCCGGGGAAAAAGATTCCTGCTAAAATCTCATTTCAAAATCCTGAATTAAATCCCGCCACAAGAATAAATCTTATAAGAATAACTATTCCGAATGAAAGCAACCAGCTTAAACCAGGCATGTCCGCATATATCACCGTAAAAAACGAAGGAATTAATGCTCTTTTTCTGCCATCAGATGCAGTGTTGAGAAATGGGAAAATGGCTATGGTGTGGCTGCAGACAGCACAGAATAAATTCAAAAGTGTGATGGTAGAAACAGGAATGGAAAGTGGCAATATGATCGAGATAAAATCCGGCATTCACCAAAATGATGAAGTGGTAACATCCGGCGCTTACCTTTTACAAAGCGAATACATTTTTAGAAAAGGCGCAAGCCCAATGGCGGGAATGGATATGGGAGGCATGAAGATGTAGAGGTGTCATGATTATTTTATTTCTGTAATTTTATTAAATCTGTTGCTCCACAACTTTTGTTTCCATACAACATTCAATTTTAATTTTTAATTGTGCAAAATATTTTATCCAATAAATTTTATAACGAACCATCCGTATTTCTTCCTGAAAACCTTTTGCGGGAGGCAAGAAGACAAAAAAATAAAAAGGATTGCAAAGTGCCTGAAATTTGTTTACTTGATCCTGATGGCGATCTTGCCGGTTATCTGTTCAAGAATAATCTCTCCGTCAAAAATGAATGTTGGGCTTGTTACCACTCTACTATGTACGAATACAATTTTGATGGACATGCATTGGGTATTATTCCATGTATTGTTGGTTCTTCTTATGCAGTACTCGTGGCGGAGCAACTTTTTGTTTCAGGTTGTAAATTACTTATTAGTATTACATCGGCAGGAATTATAAGTGAGCTGAGAAATAACAGACACTTCGCTTTAATAACTTCTTCCATTCGCGATGAGGGCACCAGTTATCATTATTTACCAGCCGGTGAACCGGCCATTTTAAATAAGAGGCTTTTCCAGGCTTTAAATGGTTACGATGCAAATGAGAACTGTCCATACTTCAATGGAAGAAGCTGGACAACAGATGCACCGTATAGAGAAACGCAATCAGCCATAGACTCTATGAAGAAGCAAGACATTACCTGTGTGGAAATGGAAGCATCTGCCTTATATGCTTTATCTGCATTTAAAAATTATTCTATCATCTGTTTTGCACATTTAACTAATTCAATGGCTCAAAAAGAAGGTGATTTTGAGAAAGGAGAAGAATTTGGAAGTCTTGATAGCTTAAATCTAATAAGATTTATTTTGCAAACTCCTGGACTGATAAACGACATATAATCATTTCCCTATCTCGCAAATCGTTTTTCCCGAATACATAAATAAACTGATTTCCTTTAAATGAGTTTTGCAAAAAATTATTCAAAGTATGATGAAGAGCATATTCCTGATAGCAACGTTATTACCATTAAGTTTATTAGCACAGGAAATACAAACAAAAGACGCTACCAAAACTATTTCTTTAAAAGAAATAATCGTAAATGGAATTAAAACAGTTGGGGGTACAGGCCACATGCCTGAAGTAAAAGACGGAATAATATATGCCGGCAAAAAAAATGAAGTGATATTGGTGGATAGTTTAGATGCTAATAAAGCCATTAATAATACACGGCAGATTTTAGGGAGAATCCCGGGATTGAATATTATAGAAACAGAAACTGGTGGATTTACGGCTAATGGTATTGCTACCCGGGGACTTAATCCAATTCAGAGTATTGAAATGAATACCCGTCAGAATGGGTATAATATCAGCGGGGATGTTTTTGGCTATAATGAGTCTTATTACCTTCCTCCCATGGAGGCTGTGAGCCGTATAGAAATGGTAAGGGGAGCTGCTTCTCTTCAGTTTGGGCCACAGTTTGGCGGTATGGTAAATTATGTGATCAATGACGCGCCAAAAAATAAAAAATTCGAATTATATACCTCTGAAACGGCTGGTAGTTTTGGTTTGATCAATACTTTTAATTCTATTGGTGGAACCATTAATAAAATTAGCTACTACGGTTTCGGGCAATTTAGATATATGAACGGGTGGAGACCCAACAGCCGGCAATGGCAATTTTCGGGGTTTGGAAAAATACAATACAAAGCATCCCAAAAATTAAATGTGGGGATCGAATATACGATTCTTCGTAATCAAATTAAGATGCCTGGAGGCATTACTGACAGCATGTTCGATGCTAACCCAAGATCCTCCTTTAGAAGCAGGAACTGGATGAGAAGCCCATGGAATATTATAGCAGCTCATGCTGAATATGCTATTTCTCCTAAAACCTCATTGAATATAAAAAGTTCTTTGATGTTTAGTAACCGCTCCTTAGTTTGGCGTGATGAAGATGGGGGAGCAGGCGCATTGGACCAAAGAGATCCGGCAACTGGAAATTATATTAATCGCGAAGTGGGAATAGAAAACATGAAAAATTCAACTAC
>JBDSOE010000038.1:0-5414 GCA_039915005.1 Ginsengibacter sp. | reverse complement strand
TAAATTAAGAAAAAATGAAGAAATTTTTTTTGCTCTGGATTCTGTTTTTATTAATGATAACACCTACCGGATTTGCGCAGTCAGTTAATTCTTCACTTAACCTTCCACTCCTTCCAAATGAGCTGTTGTGGGGAGGTGCAGCACAATATGGTTACCAGATGCCGTTCGGTAAGTCGTCAAACTTTTCCTTCAACTTATATGGAGATGTGTCTAATAACCAAAGTGCAC
This sequence comes from Ginsengibacter sp., assembly GCA_039915005.1. Classification (GTDB taxonomy): domain Bacteria; phylum Bacteroidota; class Bacteroidia; order Chitinophagales; family Chitinophagaceae; genus Ginsengibacter. The sequence continues at coordinate 5,186 of JBDSOE010000038.1, read as the reverse complement.
CATTGCTTATCTCCAATAAAGGACGATGGGTGTGGTGTGATGACCCGTTCCTTTTTTCGTTTCAAAAAGACACGCTGCGTGTTTCTGGCCACGGTGGCAAGATGATTCAATATGGAACATCCGGCAGTAGCCTTGTGAGCGCCTATCAATATGCATCTGCTCATTTCTTCCCTACCTCAGGCCAATGGCCCGATTCATTATTAATAACAGCGCCACAATATAATTTGTGGATAGAGTTGCAATACAACCCTAATCAAAAAGATGTGCTCAACTATGCTGATAAAGTGTTGCAAAACGGCCTGCCTGCGGGTGTATTGATGGTTGACGATAACTGGAGCAATTATTATGGAGAGTTTGATTTTGATAAAGCCAAGTTCCCGGATGCCAAAGAAGCCATTGCTCAATTGCATCAAAAGGGTTTTAAAGTGATGGTTTGGATTTGCCCGTTTATTACGCCCGACAGCAAAGAATTCAGAGAACTATTAGCGAAAAAATATTTATTGCTTGACAATGATGGCGACAACAACATGGGATGGAAAGATGCAAAAAGACCTTTTCTGATTCATTGGTGGAATGGCTATTCTGCCTGCCTCGATCTGACCAATCCCGGTGCAAAGCAGTGGCTGATGGACAAACTGCATTTCCTTCAAAAGGAATATGGAGTTGATGGATTTAAATTAGATGCCGGCGATCCTTATTTCTACAACCACAAAAACCTTCTTTCTTATAAAAAAGTTTCGCCTAATGACCAATGCGAAGAGTGGGCAAAAATTGGCCTTGAGTTTCCGCTAAACGAATACCGGGCAATGTGGAAGATGGGCGGTAAGCCATTGGTACAGCGCCTTGCCGACAAAAGCCATACCTGGAACGACTTACAAACATTGATACCCAACACGATTGTCCAGCAATTATTAGGGTACACTTTTACGTGTCCTGATATGATTGGCGGTGGCAATTTTATTTCCTTTCTTCCCGGAAGTAAAATAGACCAGAATTTAATTGTGCGCTCGGCGCAGGTACATGCAATGATGCCGATGATGCAGTTTTCAGTAGCGCCATGGCGTATTCTCGATTCGGTACATTTACAGGCTGTCAATGAGTCCGTAAAACTTCGCCAGCAAATGATGCCGCAAATAATGGAAGTTATGCGCCATTCTGCTAAAACAGGAGCGCCCGCGTTGCGCCCACTTTCCTATAATTTTCCAGGTAAAGGTTTTGAAAACGTCAAAGACCAATTTATGATGGGCGATTACATTTTGGTGGCACCGATGGTGACAGAAAAAGATGAACGGACTATAGTGTTGCCTGCCGGTGACTGGTATTATCAAAACAAAAAATGGAAAGGAGGAAGGGCGTACAAAATTAAAGTGGCTTTGAATGAATTGCCGGTTTTTATAAAGAGAACAAAGTAATAAACATAGACAGAAGAAGGAGGTGGTAATAGGTAATCTTATTTGCCATTTTAAATGGGAATAGATAATAGGGGAATAGTTTATAGATAGAAAAATTAACCTAAAACTTATTAATAATTATGAAAAAAGTCTATAGCCTTATTTACCAGTACTTTGCCTTTTGTTGCTACTTTACAATTAAAAAAATCATTAATCACATCATTCAAATACATTTAATGAAGAGTAAGAAAATAGTTGCGTTTTTATTTATAGTTACCTTGCTCGCTTCATGCGCAGGCACAAAACATGTTCGCAAAAGAATGGTTACCTGGGAAGAAAATTTTAACCAGGCAAATACTTTCGATACAACACGATGGTCGAAAATACCACGCGGCACATCAGATTGGGACCGGCACATGAGCTATTTCGACAGTTGCTATGCCATGCGTGATGGCAAGCTGATACTTCGCGGCATTAATAATACAACGGTATTAAATGATACTTCAAAATATCTTACCGGTGGTGTTTACACAAAAGATAAAGTGGGCTTTGGTTTGGGAAGGCTTGAAATAAGAGCAAAGCTAAATGGCGCAGCCGGTGCCTGGCACGCATTCTGGATGTTGGGGCAGGGCGAAAAATATCCCGGTGGCGGCGAGATAGATATTATGGAGCACCTCAATTATGACAGCATTGCCTACCAAACAGTACATTCTTATTACACCATTACGTTAAACATAAAACATGATCCTAAACAGGGTGGCATAGCGCCTATCAAGCCCAATGAATTTAATACGTATGCAGTAGAGAAATATCGGGATAGTATAGTATTTTATGTAAACGATAAAAGAACATTTGCTTACCCCCGCATTAAAACAGATAAGAAAGATCAGTTTCCCTATGCAGATGCAAATCACTATTTATTGCTGGATATGCAGTTGGGCGGTAGTTGGGTGGGTAAAATTAATCCCGGAGACCTACCTGTTGAAATGGAAATAGATTGGGTAAGGTTTTATGCTTTTAAGTAAAATCTAACGACAAAAATTATCAGGTAATTTCTACAAGCCGGCGATCCAGTTTGCCGACAGGTACGGAGATGATATAGTATAATGGAAACTAATTGTCTAAAATGCAAATAAGGACTTAAAGAACACTTTCATTTTCAGAATCGTTATGCTTACTGCTTGGTTACACTAAAGAGGCTTTTTATGGACATCTAAAACATGTTTTAGAAATACAGATGAACAGCACGGAGAGGATTATTGTAAAGAATGGATAGGAATAAAATTTTTTAATAAGAAACAAGTTTTTCTAAATTCATCTTTTTGAATAATCGTTGCAAATTCATAAATGCCTGAATCAATTTTAGTATCTTTTCCTTTCAACCAAGTATCTTTTTCAAATGAAATACTCATTTTTATTTATCCTGCTTTTTCTTGCAGGCATTGCACACGCCCAGAAAAAAAATTATGCAGTCATCTTACCAACGGATTCGGAAGCAGATATCATCCGCAAAGCCGCCAATATAGTTCCTTCGCCCCGGCAATTGCGCTGGCAGCAATTAGAACTCACTGCTTTTTTTCACTTTGGTGTAAACACTTTTACCAACCGTGAATGGGGAACAGGAAAAGAAGATCCGGTAATTTTTAATCCAACAAAATTAGATGTCAGCCAATGGATAAAAGTGGCTAAAGATGCAGGTTTCAAACAGGTGATACTTACAGCAAAACATCATGATGGATTTTGTTTGTGGCCTACAAAAACGACTGAACACTCCGTAAAAAAAAGTCCATGGGAAAACGGAAAAGGAGATGTGGTAAAGGAAGTAGCTGATGCTTGTAGAAAACAAAACATGGGCTTCGGAATTTACCTTTCTCCCTGGGATATGAATTCGCCAATGTATGGATCAGATGCTTACAATGATTTTTTTGTAAAACAACTTACGGAATTGCTAACTAACTATGGACGCATAGACGAAGTTTGGTTTGATGGAGCTAATGGCGAAGGACCGAATGGCAAAAAACAAGTGTATGATTTTGATCGATGGTATAAAGTAATCAGAGAATTACAACCTTCAGCAACGATTGCCATTATGGGCCCCGATGTGCGCTGGGTAGGCACAGAAACCGGTTACGGAAGGGAAACAGAATGGAGTGTGGTGCCTGCCAATAATTTAGATCAGTCTGTAATTTCATCCAATTCGCAACAGGGAGTGGCTTTTAAACCTGCAGGGGATATGACTGGCAATGACCTTGGCAGCCGCAGTAAAATAATCAATGCTAAAGGTTTAGTTTGGTATCCGGCTGAAACGGACGTTTCCATAAGGCCGGGATGGTTTTATCATCCGGAAGAAAATGATAAAGTAAAATCGCCTGAAAAATTGCTGGATATTTATTTTCATTCTATTGGAAGAAACTCTGTGTTGCTGATGAATATTCCACCAGACAAAGAGGGGTTGATCAATGAAGCGGATGTTAAGAATCTAAAAGAATGGAAAAAATTACGCGACAATATTTTCAAAAACAATCTGGCCAAAGGCGCTGTAATTACTTCTTCAAATGGTATCCGTAAGCAAACAATTTTAGATAAAAACTATTCTACTTATTGGACTACCAAAGGAAAAGATACATCCGCTGTGATTGAATTAAAATTTAAAAATAAAATAAAATTCAATGTGCTGATGTTGCAGGAAAATATTAGCATAGGACAAAGAATTGAAAAGTTTGACCTGGAATATTGGGATGGCAAAGTTTGGAAAAAAGCTATTGCGGGAACTACCGTGGGATACAAAAGATTGTTGCAGTTTGATACTGTTACTACAGATAAAGTGAGGCTGACAATTGGGGCATCAAGGTTGAATCCGACGATTTCGGAATTGGGTTTGTATTTTCAATCGGTTTTGGAAAAAAATTAAAAATGCAGGAACTGTTTTAATGTTGATTGATCCCGTTAGGTACAATCTTTCAAGGGACTCCTTATCCGGATGAAATGGCATTGCAGTAAAGAATGTTATTTATAAATATCGAAAACCCCGGAAAATGAAAACTATTTTTGTAAAAGATTAAAACAGTATTATTGTTTTCTTAAAATACAAAATGAAAAAATGTCGGCTATGAAAAGAGCTTTTATGTGTATTTGCTTGTCCTTTTTCATGCTGTCAGGTTTACAGGCTCAGGATGTAAGTCTTGCCTTGCAAAAGAAACCGGTACTTAATCCAGGTGTAGAGTTAGCACAATGGAACAGCATGAAAAATAATGTGCAGGTAAGTTTTGCCAATAGCAATACCCGCTATGCACGGGATATTTTTCCTGCCATAAATCAACAAAATAATTTTACGCTTACTGCCTGGAAGGGAGAAAAAATACATACCCAAATTATAGTATGGGGCAAAATGGGCATTGCGTCTGTACGTGTGTCAGCAAGTGATTTAAAAGATGGCAAGGGCCACATTATTCCCAAAAAAAATGTTAGCGCAGGCTTTGTGGGTTATGTGATGACCGATGAATTTAAAGATGGTTGTGGTTATCGTAAACCTGAAAATTTTGATTCATCAATTGTGGCCGACCCTATCAATACAACGGCTTTGTCTGTTGCTTTTAAAAAAAATACGGTGCAACCGGTTTGGGTAAGCATTAATGTTCCGGCAAATATGGAGGCAGGAAATTATACCGGTATCATAATGGTTAATGCGGATAAGATTTACAAGTTGAAGTTATCTGTAAAAGTGCTTAATAAAACATTGCCTCCGCCATCACAATGGAAATTTAATTTAGACTTTTGGCAACACCCCGCCGCCAT
>JBDSOE010000033.1:0-15742 GCA_039915005.1 Ginsengibacter sp. | reverse complement strand
CGGGTGTAAATATATATTCTACCCTTCCGGGGGGCGATAAATATGGTAGTCTTTCAGGTACCAGTATGGCAGCTCCGGTGGTTGCCGGGCTTGGCGCTTTGATCCTGGAATATTTTCCTGATTTAAGTGCGGAGCAATTGAAATATGTGATTGAGAAATCGGTTTCTCCTGAAAAAGAAAAAGTGAAATTACCAGGTACCGATGACCTGGTATATCTCTCCGACATTTCAAAAACAGGTGGCAAAATCAACGCGTATAATGCCGTGAAACTTGCAGCAACTTTAAAGGGCGAAAGAAATGTTACCAAAGAAGTACTTCCGAAATCCAAAATAGAACGAAAGAAAAGAGCTTAAATTTATTTGAGTACTTTTGAGAACCCAGCAACATCCTTTGCCGGGTTTTTTTTATAAAAAAATTTATTTATTACCTATCCTTTAATAATTTTATCCCTTGAAAAAACTATTTTCACCTCATAATTAAGAAGCTAAAAATGAAACCTTCACCAAATACCTACCCTCCTTATTTTAATAACTATATAAAATTGATAAGCGAAAACGATGTGCAATCCGCTTTAAAAAACCAAACCCCTATTGCAGAACATTTTTTTAATTTAATTACCGAAGAACAATCCACTTATAAATATGCCGAAGAGAAATGGACGGTAAAAGAAATACTTCAGCACGTAATAGATGCGGAAAGAGTTTTTGCATACCGGTCGTTAACCTTTGCGAGAAGGGATAACCACATACTCCATCCTTTTGATGAAAATGATTATGCGGCTTATTCCAACGCCAACAACAGGACCTGGAAAGAATTGATAGAAGAGTTTATGGCTTTAAGAAGATCCACTGAATTACTCTTCCACTCTTTCACGGAAGAAAATTTAAACACAGAAGGAAAAGCGAGTGATTACACCATGACCGTTCTGGCACTGGGTTATGTTATTGCAGGCCATCTGGCACACCACATCCATATTATCAGGGAAAGATACCTGGCCATTTAGTTACCAAAAATTCATCTTCGTATCTTCATAAAAAATTTTCAAGGTGAAGATATTTACGGTTTCAAAAATAAAGGAATGGGATGCCTTTACGATTCAGCAGGATTCAATACTTTCCATTAAACTTATGGAACGTGCGGCTATGGCTTGTTACCAATGGATCATCCATCATTTCAACACTGATCTTTCTTTCAAAATATTTTGTGGCAAAGGAAATAATGGTGGCGATGGACTTGCCATCGCCAGGCTTCTAATTGAAAACGGACATACTGTATCCGTATATATAACTGGCGAAAAAACCGGTACCTCCGATTTTGAAAAGAACCTGGAAAGGCTACAAACTATTTCAGACGATATTTATTTTTTAGAGTCTGTAACATCGTTCCCTCCCATAAAAAATGAAATAATTATTGATGCATTATTTGGCACAGGGTTAAACAAAAAACCAGGTGATTTATTCTCCACATTGATTGAGTACATCAATAAATTTTCATCAAAAGTTATTTCTATAGACATACCCAGCGGCTTGTATGTTGATAGAAGTTCAAAGACAAATGCGGTAATCAAAGCCAGCTATACCCTTTCTTTTCAAAATCAAAAGCTGGCTTTTTTAATGGCAGAAAACGAACCATTTACCGGCGAAGTAATTTTAATGGATATTAAATTATCAAAAAAGTACGAGGAGAAAGAATCGTCATCGTTAGAGTTTACAGACCAGAACTTTATCCGTAATATTTATATTCCACGAAAGCCATTTGCCCATAAAGGAAATTACGGCTATGCATGCCTGTTAGCAGGTAGCTACGGAATGATGGGCGCTGCTGTTTTGAGCGCCAGGGCCTGCCTTAGAAGCGGCGTAGGAAAACTTACCTGCTATATAGGCAAAACGGGTTACGGTATTATGCAAACCGCAATGCCCGAGGCGATGTGTAAAACCTTTGGCAACCGGATTTTAAAAGAGGTAGCTAATTTTGAAGGATTTGATGCTGTGGGCGTAGGCCCCGGAATAGGCAGATCTGTTTCTCATAAAAAACTATTACAAAATTTATTTACAAATTTTAAGAAGCCAATAATCATTGATGCGGATGCTCTAAATGTATTGAGCGAACATCCATCTTTATTTAAATTAATTCCTGCGCAAAGTATTCTTACCCCTCATCCCAAAGAGTTTGAAAGACTGTTCGGAAAGTCAGCGTCAGATTTTGAACGTATCGAACTTGCTCTTCAGAAGGCAAAGGAACTTACTGTTTATATTGTTTTAAAAGGCCATTATACGTTCATTGCCGCGCCTGATGGCAAAGGATATTTTAATTCAACAGGCAATGCCGGCATGGCAACTGCCGGTTCAGGCGATGTGCTTACAGGAATTATAACAGGCTTGGCAGCACAAAAATATTCTCCCTTACACGCCTGCATTCTCGGCGTTTATTTACACGGCCTGGCAGGTGATAAAGCGGCAAAAGAAATTTCAAAAGAAGCGCTCATTGCCGGCGACATTATAAAATTTGTGGGCGAAGCATTTAAAGAATTTTCAGGAGAATAATTTTATACGTACGAATAGATTTTCTTTGTAGTATAAAACATGTAAATGAGGTTTTAAATTAAAAGGTATGGACACTAAAATCACTTTAAGTTTCGACGAAGCCGTTATTAAAAGGGCAAAGAAATTTGCTGCAGAAAATAATACAAGTGTTTCGAGGCTCACAGAATTCTTATTGAAAAAAATTACTTCGCCCAACTATAATTCTTTTGAAGATTTTCCCATTTCAGATTGGGTCTTTGAAGTTGCTGAAGGCGAGCCCGAATACCAAACCCAAGGCAAAAGATCAAGAAAAAATGCCAAAGAAGAATTCTTTAAATCAAAAAAATGAGAATATTCCTTGATGCCAATATTTTGGTTTCGCTTTTAAATAAAGAATATCCTTACTTCACTTTTACTTCACGCATCATCAGCCTTGCCGGTAAACCAGGTTATAATTTATATACTTCTCCAGTTTGCCTCGCCATTGCGTTTTATTTTGCTGAAAAGAAATTCAGAAGTGCTAAAGCAAAAGAAAAAATCCGCATCCTGTGCGAGCATTTTCAAATAGCCACTACCACCAAAGAATGCGTTTTGCAAACGCTCCGGAATACGGCCATTACTGATTTGGAGGACGCCTGGAATATTACCCCGCTATTGGATGCAAATGCGATTGCATTATCACAGAAAATACCGGCGATTTTCATTTCTCAAAAATTGAAGTTTTAGAAAGCGAGTATTTTTTTAAGAAATACTTACATTAATTAGCTTTTCCAGGAGATAGTGAATTAGCTAATTAACCCTTTTTACCCTATTTTTGCCACCCAAAAATTTAAGTATAAACTAATATGACTAATTTGATTTACGTAATTCCGGCAATGGGTTTAGTGGGTTTGCTATACACATTTTTGAAATTTACATGGGTAAATAAACAGGATGCCGGTAATGAAAAAATGAGAGAAATCAGCACTTACATTGCCGACGGCGCCATGGCCTTTCTTAAAGCAGAGTATAAAATTCTTTCCTATTTTGTAATAATAGCCGCCTTATTGTTAGGGATCATGGGATTCAGCAGCGCTAACAGCCATTGGAGCATTGCTATTGCATTCATCTGCGGTGGTTTTTTTAGCGCATTGGCAGGCTTCATTGGAATGAAAGTGGCTACTAAAGCAAACGTACGTACTGCACAGGCGGCACGTACCAGTCTTTCAAAAGCGTTAAAGGTTTCCTTTACCGGCGGAAGTGTGATGGGGCTTGGTGTGGCTGGTTTGGCAGTATTAGGTTTGGGAGGTTTATTTATTATTTTAAAAGCCATTTTTGCTCCTGAAGCGGCGGTTGACAGCCTCGAAATGGAGCGTACCATAGAAATCCTTACAGGGTTCAGTCTTGGCGCGGAAAGTATTGCATTGTTTGCCCGTGTAGGCGGAGGCATTTATACAAAAGCTGCTGACGTTGGTGCAGACCTCGTTGGTAAAGTGGAAGCAGGAATTCCGGAAGATGACCCAAGGAATCCAGCAACCATTGCGGATAATGTGGGTGATAATGTGGGTGATGTGGCAGGTATGGGAGCCGATCTTTTTGGTTCTTATGTAGCTACCATATTAGCCACTATGGTATTGGGAAGGGAAACTCTTTCTGTGGATGCTTTTGGAGGAATGTCGCCCATCTTATTACCCATGCTGATAGCAGCAATGGGAATCATTTTTTCCATGATCGGTACCTTTTTTGTAAAAATATCTGATAGTGCAGGAATACATACGGCAGTGGTTCAGAAAGCGCTGAACATGGGGAACTGGGGTGCCATAATTCTTACGGCTATTGCCTCTTACTTCCTGGTAGTGTGGCTTATGCCCGATACGGATATGGTATTGAGGAATTACCATTTTACAAAATACGGCGTATTTGGCGCCATCATTGTTGGATTGGTAGTGGGTACTCTGATAAGTTTTATTACAGAATATTTTACCGCAATGGGCAAACGCCCGGTGATGTCTATTGTACGGCAATCTTCCACCGGCCATGCTACTAACATTATAGGCGGCCTTGCCGTAGGAATGGAAAGTACATTATTCCCCATTCTCGTATTGGCCTCTGGAATTTATATGTCGTATTGGTGTGCCGGATTATATGGAGTGGCTATTGCCGCCGCAGGTATGATGGCCACTACCGCCATGCAATTGGCAATTGACGCCTTCGGGCCAATAGCCGACAATGCGGGAGGTATAGCCGAAATGTGCGAAATGCCAAAAGAAGTGCGCGAAAGAACTGATATACTTGATGCGGTAGGAAATACAACTGCCGCCACTGGTAAAGGATTTGCCATCGCCTCTGCAGCCTTAACTTCTCTCGCTTTATTTGCGGCTTTTGTAGGTATTGCCAAAATTGATGGTATAGATATATATCGTGCTGATGTACTGGCAGGACTATTTGTAGGTGCTATGATCCCTTTTATTTTTTCTTCTCTTGCCATTCGTGCAGTAGGTGAAGCAGCCATGGCTATGGTGGAAGAAGTACGCCGGCAGTTCAGAACCATTCCGGGAATTATGGAAGGAACCGGAAAGCCAGAGTATGAAAAATGTGTGGCCATCTCTACGAATGCCTCTATAAAAAAGATGATGCTTCCCGGTGCAATTGCTTTTATCGCCCCCCTATTAATCGGATTTATTTTTGGGCCTGAGGTGCTGGGAGGATTTCTGGCAGGGGCCACAGTAAGCGGTGTGTTGATGGGAATCTTTCAGAACAATGCCGGTGGTGCGTGGGACAATGCGAAAAAATCTTTTGAGAAAGGTGCGGTAATAAATAATGAAACCCATTACAAAGGTTCCGAGCCGCACAAAGCATCCGTAACCGGCGATACCGTGGGTGATCCCTTTAAAGATACTTCAGGACCAAGAATGAATATTCTGATCAAACTGATGAGCATTATTTCATTGGTGATAGCGCCTACCATTGCCAGAATTCACTATGACAGCATCCAGGAAAACAGGCATTTGAAAATGGAAAATCTTATTCTGCTTGATAAAGCATCCGCTGCAGAAAGTGCCAAACAGAATAAGAACCTATGGACGTTGCAAACTCCTAATCAGACACAGCAGGTTCAGGATGAAGTTAAAAACTTCATTGATGTTCTGGAAGCTGACGGCCTGATAAAAAAGGGAACCTTCTCTGTGGCAGTACAGGACAATGCACTTTGGATTGATGGTGAAAAACAGTCTCCTGAGATCAACCAGAAATACAACCAGTACCTAAAAGCTACCGGCAATTTTATCACAAAAGAATCGAGATAATTACTTTCTCACAATCAGTTTTCGGTTTTTATTTCAAAATCATTTAGCTTCTGAATGAGTTATGGACTTCCTTTATTCTCTCCCAGAGGTTTTTTACTCAGTTTATTTTTTTACAAAAAATTATCTCAGTTAAATTTAATGGATATGAAAACCGCCCTGGTGAACTCTGAGTCTGATATGTTTTCATTTTTCGAAATGACACCTGATCTCGTATGTATAGTGGGCAAAGATGGCTTTCTCAAAGAAATAAATCATGCCGTTATCGAAAAACTGGGATATTCCAAAGAGGAATTATTAGCGAATCCCGTTTCCTCATTTATCTTTCCGGGAGACAGGGAGATGACCCTGAATAAAAGAGCGGGTTTATTAAATGGCAAGGCGCTATTCAATTTTGAAAACCGCTATGTAACTAAAAGTGGAAATATTGTATGGCTTCACTGGACCTCTCTCTATCTCCCGGATAAAGAAATAGTATTTGCCATCGCAAAAGATATTACCCAAAGAAAACTTGCAGAAAAAGAGGTTGACGAAAAATATAAAAAATTCAAAAAATTAGCGAATCATTTTAAAAGCAGAATAGAAAAAGACAGAAAATATTTTTCGGTTGAGTTGCACGAAGAACTGGCCCAGTTAGTTTCTGTAATTAAGTTGGATCTTAATTCCATAAGTAATCACATACCAAATCTTTCCGGATTTTTAAAAAGCAGAATTGATCATGCGTCAGGCATTTCCGAGTTATTAGTTCAAACAATCCGGAAAATTTCATTTGAAATGAGCCCATACATGTTATACAACCTGGGCCTGGATAAAGCATTGGAATGGCTGGGTAATGATTTCACTATTCTCAACCACATCCCATGCTTTTTTGAAAGCAATTATAATGAGGCGGATTTAACTCAGGAGATCAAAATAGATTTCTTCCGCATTTGCCAGGAATCGTTGAGCAATGTGATGAACCATGCCGAGGCCAATTCGGTAAAAATAAGTATAGAAAATAGGGGAGACTCCGTACAACTTACCGTAACAGACGACGGTAAAGGGTTTGATGTAAAAAAACAATTACACGCATCCGGCCTGGCCAATATGAGGGAACGGGTTGCTTCTATAAATGGTAACCTCGTTATAGAAAGTACAATTGGAAGGGGAACAAAAGTAATTGTAACCATCCACAAACAAACAACCGAATAAAGATTAGTTCCTGATGGAAGCAAGAATCTTTTTTAATTCCCTCATTCCTCCTGTAGCTGAATTTTCTATTACCTGAAAATTATGATGCCCTGAAACATAAGGCGGTTTTTTATCAATGATGTACCCGACAACATTTGCAGGCAGATAATCAATCAATCCGGATGCAGGATACACCTGTAAAGAAGTACCTACTAAAATAAACACCTCCGCCGTTGATATGATCTTTCTTGCCTCGGGGATGTTAGGAACCGGCTCGTCAAACCAAACCACATGCGGCCTCAGTTGAAAACCATCGGGGGCTTTATCACCCAAAGAAATATCTCCTCTAATTTCATAAAAAGTATTTTCATCTTTTTCACTTCGCATTTTAAAAATTTCACCATGCAAATGAAAAACATTTTTTGATCCGGCTCTTTCATGCAGGTCATCAATATTTTGTGTGATAACGGTTGTCTTATAATTATTTTCCAGCGAAGCAATAATATGGTGTGCCTCATTGGGCAAAGCAGCCGCCGCTTCTCTCCTTCTCTTGTTGTAAAAATCTAAAACCAGCGATGGATCTTTTTTCCATCCCGCCGGAGAGGCTACTTCATACACATCATATCCCATCCAAAGCCCATCACTATCGCGAAAGGTGGGTAACCCGCTTTCCGCACTTACCCCTGCACCCGTGAGAACCACCAATCTTTTTTTCATTACAAATTAATTGCTAACAGGATTAAATTAATTCACCTTAAAATGCACCTTAAGAAAAGTTCCCATCTCCCGGTTAAAATCTGAAATCCTTATTCGCTCATCTGCAAAATAATTTTCCACTCTTCCGGCTTTACTTTTTGAACAGACAATCTTGAATTCTTCACCAGCTCCATGTTGGCAAGGCTTGATTCTTTTTTGATATCCGAAAGAGAAACGGGATGTTTCAATTTTTTCAAAGGCTTCAAATCCACCACTACCCAGTTCGTATCTTCGGTAGTAGGATCCTGGTAAGCCTCTTTGATCACCTTTGCAATACCCACTATTTCCATGCCCTCATTGCTGTGATAATAAAACACCTCATCTTCTTTTTTCATCTCCCGCATATTATTCCGGGCAGCATAATTTCTCACGCCATTCCAAAAAGTCTTTTTATCTTTTTTCAATTCATCCCAGCTATAAACAGAGGGTTCAGATTTCACCAGCCAATAATTCATAAATTAAATTTTTATTGAAAATTAACGAAGTATGTTAAAAATAGAAACATCCAGGGCAAACTCTTTTTCGTAAGTAAAAAAAAGAACAAATTTACATTACGCTGACATGTATTCTACTAACTTTGAAATTTAATTTTAATAATAAAAATTTAAGCTCATGCTAAGCATTATTCTAAAACCGGTATTACTTATTTCTATGCCCGGAGGATCTGAGTGGATTCTTATCCTTCTCGTTGTTCTCTTATTTTTCGGAGGCAAAAAAATCCCCGATCTTATGCGTGGCATTGGCCGCGGTGTTAGGGAATTTAATGATGCCAAAGAAAATGTAAAGAATGAAATTGAAGCGGGTATGAATGAAAAACAAGTTACGCCGACCCCTACTCCCACTCCCACTCCTGCTGCCACTTCTTCTACTGTAGAATAAGTTTAATAATTTACTTTAATACTTTAAAAAAACCTCCACTTTCAGCGTGTGAGGTTTTTGTTTATTTGGGAATTTAATTAAATAGCAATCCCGGTTTTATTTTAGAATGAAACATTTTCTTCATCACCAATGCAAAAATATTTTTGCATTCATCTCCCTACAAAATAATAACTTAGTCGGGATAACTCATAAGAAATAAAATTAAAATATTTAATATGAAACTACGCATAGTTGTGCTGGGTGCAGGTTTTGGAGGCCTCGAACTTTCAGCAATGCTTTCCGAAACCATGGGCGATCGTCTTGATCTTACTTTAATAGATAAAAATGATTCTTTCTTTTTCGGCTTTTCAAAGCTGGAGGTAATGTTTGGCCGTAAGCCATCCGATGCGGTTATGATTCCCTACCGCAGCATTGTAAAACCCGGTGTAAAGTTTAGACAGGAAACGATTACTGCCATTGATCCCGTAACAAAACAGGTTACTACGGAAAGAGAAATATATGAAGCCGATATTTTGGTGATTGCACTGGGCGCCGATTACGACATGAACGCCACACCCGGACTTGCCGAATATGGAAATGAGTTTTATACTTTTAAAGGCGCAGAAAAATTAAGAGACGCAATTTCCTCCTTCACAAAAGGCCATGCCATTGTTGGCGTATGTGGCGCTCCGTTTAAATGCCCACCCGCGCCCAGTGAAGCTTCTCTCTTGCTGCATGATTATCTTACCAGGCACGGCGTTCGCGATGCCTGCACCATCAGTCTTGTGATGCCATTTGGCGTGCCCATCCCTCCTTCGCCGGATTCATCAAAGGCATTATTAAAAGCATTTGAAGAAAGAAATATCCACTTCATCCCCCAAAAGAAAATCAGTTCGCTGCACGCATCCCGCAAAGCGGCTATACTCGATGATGGAACCGAAATGCCTTTCGATTTATTTCTCGGTATTCCAAAACACGTGGCACCGGAAGTGGTATTGCAAAGCGGCATGACGGAAAACGGATGGATCCCGGTAGATAAAAAAAATCTGAAGACAAAATTTCCAGGCGTGTATGCTATTGGCGATGTTACCAGTGTGGGGACACCCAAGGCCGGGGTATTTGCAGAAGGTGCTGCAAAAGTTGCCGCGGCATCTATCATTGCAGAGTGTGATGGGAATGAAAATAATTCTCCTTACACAGGCGCAGGCTCCTGCTATATTGAGTTTGGCAATGGTAAAGTAGGGCGTGTAGATGTTGATTTTTTCTCTGGCCCCAAGCCTTTCGGAACTCATCATGATGCTTCAGAAGCACTCGTCGCTGACAAGGAATATTTTGGCGCAAGCCGTAAAGCCCGTTGGTTTGGCTTGTAGAGTTATACTCCGCAAGAAATAAAACACTGAATGATTTTATCCGGTTAGGACGCTTTCTTCTGCGGCCTCAACGATTATTCCATCCGATGGTTCAAACCGCTAAAGCGTTGCTACCCACTCTAAAAGCTGACATAAAACGCATGTTTTTTATTTCTGTGCCTTCACCGTGCCGCTTCCGGTAATATGGATTTCGGGAGAAGTAGGATTGCCGCCATAGTAAACGTCGCCGCTACCGGTTACATTTACTTTGAGAGACACACTGGCAAACACATGCACATCGGAACTACCCGAAACACTTACGGTTGTATTTTCACTCTGAAGGTTGGGGCACTGCACATCGCCACTGCCGCTTATTCTACAATTAAAATCTTTTGTTTTTCCCGATAATCTAATGTCTCCCGAGCCGGAGCCAGAAACTTTTACAGAAGGTGCATCCACCTCAGCGCTTACATCACCCGATCCGGAGGATACCAGTTCTATTTTATTGGAGTTTCTCAAAACGCCGTTACTGCTTATGTCTGCAGAGCCGGAAGTACTTATTTTATTAAGAGAAGGCGCAGTTACAAAAACCTTTGCATGGTCATTACTTATACTGTACCCGTTCTTGTAATGAATGCTCAGAACACCATTATCCACTTCGGTAACCACATAAGGAATTAAATTCTCGTCGTTCTCCACCGATACCGAATACACATCGCCGCTCCTTATCTCTATGTCTATGGAGCCGGAAGTGTTTACTGCACTAAAATCGGTTATATCTCTTTTTTGCTCCCGCACATTTCCATCGCCTGAAACTACATTGCACGAAATAAAACAAGCAGAAGCTATTAACAAAGCAATAAGATTTTTCATTGTATTTTGTTTGTCTTAAAAGAAATGCAAATTACAAACTTCCATAAACTTTTTATCTTCGCAGCAAATGACCCAAAAAATACTGATCCTCGACTTCGGTTCGCAATACACACAACTGATAGGCCGGGCTGTTCGCGAAGCAAATGTCTATTGCGAAATAATTCATTTTAATAAAGAAATACAATTTTCAGATGACCTGAAAGGAATCATTCTTTCCGGTTCTCCTTTTTCTGTAAATGATGCTGATGCCCCGGTGATAGATATAAAAAGCATTGCAGGAAAAGTGCCTGTGCTGGGTATTTGCTATGGTGCCCAATTGATGGCAAAGATGTACGGAGGCAAGGTAGAGAAAAGCGATAAACGGGAATATGGAAGATCCAAACTCCAGATCCGGTTAGCGGATGAATTGCTGAAAGAAGTACAAAACGATTCTGATGTGTGGATGAGCCACAGCGACACCATTACCCAACTGCCCGAAGGCTTTTCCATTTCAGCCACCACGAATAATATTCCCGTGGCCGCTTTTTGTAATGAAAATGAAAAGAACAAAATCTATGGGTTACAATTTCATCCCGAAGTCTATCATTCTGCCGAAGGCAAAAAAATAATAAAAAACTTCCTGGTAAATATTTGCCAATGTGCCGGCGACTGGACTCCGGCTCATTTTGTAAATGATACCGTGGCCTCCTTAAAAGAAAAGATCGGCGACAAAAAAGTGATTATGGCATTGAGTTGCGGCGTGGATTCCACGGTGGCTGCTACTTTAATTCACAGGGCCATTGGCAAAAACCTATATGGCATTTTTGTAGATAATGGCGTGCTGCGCAAGAAAGAATTTGAACAGGTAATAGAATCGTGCAAAAGCATTGGATTAAATATAAAAGGCGTTGATGCCAAAGAATATTTTTATACAAAGCTAGCCGGCAAAACAGACCCTGAAGAAAAAAGGAAGGTAATTGGAAAAGGATTTATTGACATCTTTGACCAGGAAGCGCATACCATCGAAGAGATTGAATTTTTAGGACAGGGAACTATTTATCCTGACGTAATTGGATCGGTTTCGGTTCATGGGCCATCCGTTACCATCAAGTCGCACCACAATGTAGGCGGGCTTCCTGCCTTTATGAAATTGAAACTGATAGAGCCGCTGCGCTCCTTATTTAAAGATGAAGTAAGAAAAGTGGGCGCCGAACTTGGACTTCCCGGTGCGCTTCTAAACCGTCATCCTTTCCCCGGCCCCGGGCTTGCCATCAGGATATTGGGAGAGGTTACGGAAGAAAAGGTACAATTGTTGCAGAATGCAGATGCCATTTATACTGAAGCATTGAAGAAGTACAATTTGTATGCAACTGTTTGGCAGGCGGGCGCCATCTTATTGCCAGTAAAAAGTGTGGGTGTTATGGGCGATGAAAGAACGTATGAATCAACAGTAGCCTTGCGGGCGGTAACTTCTGTGGATGGAATGACGGCGGATTGGGCGCATCTTCCTTATGATTTTTTAGCCTACGTTTCTAATGAGATCATCAATAATGTAAAAGGCATTAACCGTGTGGTGTATGATATCAGCAGCAAGCCCCCGGCTACGATTGAGTGGGAGTAGGAGTTAGGATTGAGGGTTGAGGGTTGAGGGTTGAGGGTTGAGGATTGAGGGTTGAGGGTTGATGATTGATGGTTGAGGAGCCATTCATGATTGCCCATTGTTAGATTGTTGGATTGTTAATTACCCGTAACAAATCCGGTAACAGGATAGATTATTATTAACGATTAGTAATTCACGGTTCACCATTCACCATTGACCATTGACGATTCACCAAATGACTATGAAAAAACATATTTTACTACTCGTTGTACTCTTTTCTTTTTTAGGAAGACAAAAGTCTTTTGCTCAAAATATGGCCACTACAGAAAAGGTGTATAAGGTGGCCATCCTTGCTCCCTTGTATCTTGATTCTGTTTTTACAAATGGCAACCTGAAATATCAGAAAACACTTCCCCGACTAATAATGCCGGCACTGGAGTTTGTGCAGGGCGCCCAGATTGCTTTGGATACTTTATCGCTCAATGGCAAAAAGGTGGAAGCCCATATTTACGATTCCCGGTCATATACCCGGCCGGTTTCATGGCTCATAAAAAACAGGAACCTCGATAATATGGATCTGCTTATCGGTTCCGTAAAAGAGCCGGATTACAGTGAACTGGCCCAGTTTGCGGCACAAAAAAGTATTCCGTTTGTGTCCGCTACCTATCCCAATGACGGCGCCATCAGGCAAAATCCTTTTTTGGTAATTGTAAACTCTACCCTCAAAGCGCATTGCGAAGGAATATTCAGCTATCTGATGCAGAAACACGGCACCGACAATATTTACCTCGTAAAGAAAAAAAACGACAACCGGATAGATAATTATTTCAAAGAGATCAATACTGCGGAAGGGAAACCTCTTTTAAAAATAAAAACCATCATGCTGGATAGTTCCATTTCATCTAATGGATTAAGGTACCTGGTAGATACTACCCGCCCGATAGTGATCATTGGCGCCAGCCTCGATGAAACTTTTTCAAAAAAGCTGGCCGATGCCTGCTACCCTATTCAAAAAACCAATCCCCTTATTTTAATTGGGATGCCCAATTGGGATGGCTTTAAAAGCTTAGTGAAAAAAGATGCCTACAAAGATTTCCCCATACGCTATACCACGCCGCATTACGATACAAAAAATAATGCAGGTAATTTTTTAATAAACAAATATTTTCAACTGTATCGTACCAAACCATCAGACATGGCTCAGAAGGGATTTGAAACCGCTTATTATTTCATCAATATTTTATTGAACTATAATACAGATATTATGGAGCACCTGAATGAAGACAGGTTTGCCGGCTTCCATGATTTTAATTTCAGGCCGGTTTATGTTAATAAAAAAAATAACCTACCCGATTACTACGAAAACAAACATTTGTTTATCATGCAAATTTTAAATGGAGAAATTAAGAGAGAATGGTAGTCAAACCCCTAAGAGATCGCAGACACCCGCACCGGCCATTAATCAATGAAGCCTCACCCCACCTTTCGGCAATATTTCATTACCCAGGGAGATAAAGCAACTTCTCAGAAGGCATTTTATTTTCCGGCTCCGTTAGAACCTGTTAAGATGAATAATTTGGGTTTCAACCTATATCAATTTCAATTTTCTTTTAAAAACCTCTGCATTAAGAAAATCAAGTTCTTCGACAATTATAAAATCTGAATCTTTAGAATTTGCTTGAGCAATTTTAATTGATCCATCAGGATATTCTAAATAACATTGATAAGGAGGTAAGTCGTCAGAATTTATCATGAAGGGTAAGCCCTGAGACAGCTTTTCCTTTCTTAAAAATTTAATTCTTTTGATGGCATACTTGTTTTTGTTGCTTGCTAATAATTCCATAAAACAAGAAAATATTTGGGGGGTTAATTAATAATTGGTCTTTTTATAAACGAAATATTTTTCAAATACTTTTTAAAAAGATCGAATTGAAAGAGAAGGTAATAAAAATAAAACTAACCTTTTCCAATTACTACAAAAGGGTGCATTTCCAATTGTCGCATTGCCGTGCTGCTTGTGGGCGGTGTAGAACACCGCCCACGGCGGCTGCCCCGGTTGGTGTCCCCACCAACCGGCGACAAATTGAAATGCACCCCTACAAAAGAAAAGTGTTTAATATTAATGAAAATAAATACCGGCTCATTGTTGATATAGAATTTCATTTACAAATTATTTTTATTGTATGGATAGGCACACATGCTGAATACGATAAAATTGATGCAAAAACCATAGTATATGATAATGCCCGTTAAAACGAAAAAAGATTATGAAACAGCTTTGCAGCGCTGTTATGATCTGATGCAAAAAAATATTAAACCCAATACGTCCGATGCTGATGAGTTGGAAATACTTTCTATTCTAATAGAAAATTATGAGCAAAAGCATTACCCCGTGCCTCCTCCCAATCCTGTGGACGCTATTAAATACAGGCTTCAGCAGACAGGAACGGATGAAAAAGAACTGAATAAAATATTAGGTGGCCGCAGCCGGAAATCCGAAATACTTTCGGGTAAAAGAAAACTTTCTCTTAACATGATACGCGAGCTGCATGATAAACTGAACATACCCGCAGAAATTTTAATTGCCGAATACTGAGGTTCCTTCTAATACTTCATCGCCAGCTTCAACCTCGACCATATCTCATTATCGAAACTACCGGACCCCAAAGTAGAAGAGCCTGCATCATCACCCAACCTTACCACGACCACATCCAGGCTGGGAACCACATATATTTTCTTATCATCTTTTCCTAATGCCATAATCATATCTGCAGGTGCTGCGGCAACCAATGACACCGGGAAAACAAATTGCGACTGTGGCACCATGGAGCTCGCTTTGCCATTAAGCCACCAAAGATACCCATAGCTCAGGTTGATGTTTTGAGAAGTGGTGGTCATGGCCTTAAAATAATTTTGATCGGTTAATAATTTATTACCATTCCACTCCCCTTTTCTTAAGATTAAAGAGCCGATACGTGCGGCATCCCGTGTGGTGCAATACATGACATAATTAAGCCAAAATGCGCTACCCGCACCGATCTTATCAAATAGTTTGGCTTTGGAATATGCATTAAATGTTTGTCCGCTTGCTGCGGCTATTACATCCTGCATCAGGCGGTAAGGCGCGTTATGATATGCCCACCGCGTACCTGCATCTGCTTTATATACGAGACAAGCAGGTGTAAGGCAGTTGGGATCTGGTACGCCATCATCAAGTCCTGTTGTCATGGTGATTTGGTTTTTGATGGTAATAAGGTCTTCTTTTGCCGGTGGCAAGCTCGTCCAGCCCGTTCCTAAATATTTGGAAGTTTTATCGTTGATATTTATAATGCCATCCTCTTGTACAACACCCGT
>JBDSOE010000027.1:0-11257 GCA_039915005.1 Ginsengibacter sp. | reverse complement strand
TAATTCGTTTTATTTTTCTAAGGCATTGGATACAAAAAAAATAGAAGTTGACTGATATCGGATTTTTGGTTTTTCCTGGATTGGGAAATGGTTCTTTTCAATGGATTTGGATTTTCGATTAATGTTTATAGAACATCAACCAACTTCTGGAGCAAAGATAGAGAGGCAGCACAACCGTTGCAAGAGCAGTACTGCTTAATTTTTCGATCATTGTATTTACTGTTTAAATCGTAAATTAACGATTGTTGTTAATCGAAAAAATACCTGCTTAGGTGCGTGAAGAGTGGATGGACTCTTGAAATTATTCGTTTAATGATGGTTATCAATTTCGAATTAGTTGCTCATAAATTTCCGTATTTACTATTCGTTTTATTTATGAGGTGCTTGGATTTGGCAGTATTTGCATCCCTTATATTCGGTACTTACGAAAACGGAAAAATTGATTCCTCTCTTTCACCCTCTATGGATTAATTTTGCACACAAATGAAATCAGGATTTGTAAACATTTTTGGTAAACCCAATGCGGGCAAAAGCACTTTGCTCAATTCGTTGATGGGAGAGAAACTCGCAATTGTATCGCCTAAAGTGCAAACCACGCGCCATCGAATCAAAGGGATACTGACTGATGAAAATTACCAGATCATTTTTTCGGACACGCCAGGCATTATAGAGCCGAAATACAAACTGCATGAGAAAATGATGCAGGCAGTAAAGAGCAGCCTTGAAGACGCGGATGTGGCACTCCTCATTGTTGATATAAAAGAAGACCTGGCCGAAGCGGATGAAATATTTTCTTCATTGCATTTGAAAGTACCGGCAATTATAGTTTTGAATAAAACTGACATTGCTCATAAAGAAGTTATTGAAAAGGCGATGTCTTTTTTTTCGGAAAAAGGGTATTGCAAAAAAGTAGTAGAAATTTCTGCTTTAAAAAATAAAGGGATTAAAGAATTACTTAACGAAATTTTGGCGATGCTTCCTGAAGGCGTTCCTTTTTATACGGATGACAACCTCAGTGATCTGCCGATGAAGTTTTTTGTAGGAGAAATGATCAGGGAAAAAATATTTTATCTTTTCCAGGATGAGATTCCCTATCATGCTACCGTGCTGGTACAGGAGTTTAAAGAGAAAACAACCCTCACTAAAATTTCGGCAGATATTATTTTACAAAGAGAAACACAGAAAGGGATAGTATTGGGAGAGGGTGGAAAAATGATTAAACAGTTAGGCACTTTGGCAAGAAAAGATATTGAGGAATTTATTGGAAGAAAAGTATTTCTTGAATTGTTTGTAAAAGTGCGCCCTAAGTGGCGTGATAGTGAATTATATTTACGTGAATACGGCTATTGATTGAATGAGGAATTAGCTGCAATGATATAAGCTTTATAAAAAAATACAGAATGAATTCTTTTGGTAAAAATTTTCGGATACAGATTTTTGGACAGTCTCACGGCGAATATGTGGGTGTTGTAATTGACGGTTGCCCTCCGGGGATCGACATCGTGCCGGAAGATTTTAAAATAGATATTGACAGAAGAAAACCGGGTGCTAAAGGAACCACACCCAGAAAAGAAGATGACATTCCTGAAATAATAAGTGGCGTATTCAAGCATAAAAGTTCTGGTGCGCCCATCACTGTTTTATTTAAAAATAGCAATACCCGTAGCAGTGATTATGAGAAGTTGCGGTCTGTACCAAGGCCGGGGCATGCGGATTTCGTAGCCCATCAAAAATTTAACGGCTTTGAAGATTACCGTGGTGGCGGCCACTTCAGTGGCAGGCTGACGGTAGCCATCGTTGCAGCAGGCGTAGTGGCTAAAAAAGTGGTGGCATCATTTTCTACTGATAAACAAATCAATATTCATGCTTCCCTTTTGGAAATTGGCGGAGAAATGGATTTGGAAAAAGGATTGGAAAAAGCCATCGCTGCTAAGGATTCCATTGGTGGGATCGTGGAATGTAAAGTGGATAATTTACCCATTGGCCTTGGAGAACCATTTTTTAATTCTGTGGAATCGCTGATAAGCCATGCGGTGTTTGCTATTCCCGCTGTAAAAGGAATAGAATTTGGGGCTGGCTTTGCCGCGGCTAAAATGTTTGGACTGGAACATAACGATGCCATTATAGACGTAGATGGAACTACCAAAACGAATAATGCAGGCGGTATTGTTGGTGGCATTACCAATGGAAACGAACTGGTATTCCGCATTGTGGTGAAGCCTACTTCCTCTACACCTAAAGAACAAAATACACTCAATATTGTAAGCGGAAAAGTAGAACCCTTCTCGGTGAAAGGCCGCCATGATTTATGTATCGCGTTAAGAGTTCCGGTGGTGCTGGAGGCTGTAACAGCAATGGTGATCGCCGATCTTCTTGGTGAGTAAATTACGGCACATACACATCTTCTATAAAGAAGAATTCCACAGGCTTGTTTTTGGGGATGGATATGGAAAGAATATCAAACTGAATTACTTTCCATCCCGGATTCAGGAAGAGAAATTCTTCAGATGCATTAATAAGGTTGGCCATTTTCTTTTTGGTAACATCTTCTTCGGGATAACCAAATTTTTTGGTTCGCCTTGTTTTCACTTCTATAAAATGCAACGTGTTATGTAGTGAAGCGATAAAGTCAACTTCCCAGTTTCCGTGCCGCCAGTTTTTATAAAGAATAGAAAATCCTTTTTTTGAAAGATATTCACCAGCCATTTGCTCTCCTATAAATCCTGTATTATTGTGATGTGCCATGATGGTATGAATACGAATAAGCAATGAGCTTTCATCAATTACAATCATTCACCGCATTGCAGGTATTATTTCGAACTCTTAATTTTTAATTTCTAAACCAGAAGCAGTCAAAGTTCCCGAGGTCTTTGTCATAAAATAATAGCTTCCAAAAAATATAGCAGAGAAAACAAAAGTAGAAGCAAGACTCCAGGGATAAAAGGGTAATCCATCAGCATAACACATGATCAATCCGTTAAAGGTTTTTGGCCTTGATAGTCCGGCTAATGGTGAGGCGCTAATCCAAACTAAAAAATTGGAAACTATGAAATACGCAGTGGGAGCAGAAAGAGAAGCAATCGCAATCTTTTTTACATTAAAGTTTTTAATGAAGAAACCGAAAGTAGTTAAGCCGGCAAATAATAAATAATTTAAAAACTGCCCTTCATAAAATCCGGAAATATTTCCTACACCATTAATGTACAGAAGCTCGTACAAGCTATCGGAAACCAACATGGAGAGGAGTGGCAAAATGAAAGCGAATTTTTTATCCTTGATGATGGCACCTGCGAAAATGGCCATTGCTATTTGCGGCGCAAAACCATAAGGGCGTCCGGGCATAATTCTATAGAGCGAAGCAATAACAATCAGTATTATGAAACTACCTATTAATTGTTTTGAAATTTTCATGTTGTATATTTTGACAAAAGTAAGAAATTATATTTTTTAAAAAGAAGGTAAGCCTTCTATCCCAATTCAAATTGCCGCTAAGGATCAGAGGTGGCCAACCTTTAAAGAAATTATTAAGGTTGGCAAAATTTTGTGACAACCAATGATCTTATAGAATTAATTAGATCGGCTAAAATCCACTCCGGCTTTTCTGTTCCTCATACCCTTCATCCACCAGTAAATTTTTCCCGTCTGCGGCTTCTGTGGCGAGTACATCGCAACGGTTGTTCATTATATTGGAAGCGTGGCCTTTTACCCAATGAAAATGAATATGATTTTTTAGGGACAGCTCATGATACCTCATCCACAGATCTTTATTTTTGATACCACCTTTAAAATTTGTTTTCAACCATTTTTTCAGCCATCCTTCCATTACTGCTTTTACGACATAGCTACTGTCGGAATAAATTTCCAGTTCGAGGTCATCTTTTTTAAGCGCTTCCAGTGCAGCTATTACTGCCATTAGTTCCATCCGGTTATTAGTGGTAAGCCGGTATCCCTGCGATAATTCTTTCTTTGCCTTTCCCCAGATTAAAACCGCTCCATAACCGCCGGGGCCAGGGTTTCCGCGTGAAGCGCCATCAGTATAAATAATAATTGCATTTTTGTGCATTGGGTAAAATGGATAAGGTTTACATGAATTCTTACACCTGGAAGACGCCTGTTTTAAATTCCCCGATTTCCGCGTTGTGATTTGCTGCGAATAAATTTTCCGAAATAATATTCCTGGTTTCTTTGGGGTCAATAATTGCGTCTATCCATAAACGTGAGGCGGCGTACACCGCAGTGGTTTGACGGGCATATTTATCCATCATCTCCTGCAAGAGCTTTTGTTCATTCTCTGGCGTGATTTCTTTCCCTTTGGCTTTCAGGGAAGCCACTTCTATTTGTAATAAAGTCTTCGCGGCCTGCTCACCGCCCATTACAGCGATCTTTGCTGATGGCCACGCATAAATAAAACGCGGATCATAAGCCTTGCCGCACATGGCATAATTTCCTGCGCCATACGAGTTGCCAAGGATAAAAGTTAACTTGGGCACTACGGAATTAGCGACGGCGTTTACCATTTTTGCCCCATCTTTTATGATGCCACTATGTTCGCTCCGCGTACCCACCATAAAACCGGTAATATCCTGGAAAAATATAAGAGGAATTTTTTTCTGATTGCAATTCATAATAAACCTGGCTCCCTTATCGGCGCTGTCATTATAGATAACGCCGCCCATTTGCAATTCTCCTTTTTTATTCTTGATATTCATACGCTGGTTGGCAATAATGCCCACCGCCCATCCATCTATTCGTGCATATCCGCAGATGATTGTTTTTCCATAATCCTCTTTAAATTCCCCGAAGGATGCAGCATCTACAATGGTGTCAATTACCTCGTGCATGTCATAGGTCTTACTATTTCCGTCAGGAAAAATGCCATAAACTTCTGCACTATCTCTTGCGGGTTTTTTAGACTCAATGCGATTGAATCCTGCCTTTGGGAAATCTCCTATTTCAGAAATAATTTTTTTTACCCGGTCAAGACATTCTTCTTCAGTTTTAAATTTATAATCGGCAATGCCACTGATGGCCGTATGTGTGTGGGCGCCGCCGAGTGATTCATTATTGGTGTTTTCTCCAATGGCGGCTTTCACCAGGTAAGGCCCGGCGAGAAATATGGAACCATGATTTTCGCCTTCCACCATTAAAGTTTCGTCGCTCATAATGGGCAGGTAAGCACCACCCGCCACACACGGCCCCATTACAGCTGCAATTTGTGTGATACCCATCGCACTCATTTTTGCATTGTTGCGAAAGATGCGCCCAAAATGTTCTTTATCCGGAAAAATTTCATCCTGCATGGGAAGAAAAACTCCGGCGCTATCTACCAGATAAATAACAGGTAACTTATTTTCCATGGCTATCTCCTGCATGCGAAGATTCTTTTTCCCTGTAATGGGAAACCATGCGCCTGCTTTTACTGTTTGGTCGTTGGCAAGTATCACGCATTGTTTTCCACCTACATAACCTAATCCGGCAACAGTGCCGCCGGCAGGGCATCCACCATATTCTTCGTACATTCCATAACCTGCAAAAGCGCCCAATTCTATAAAAGGTTTTTCTTTATCCAGCAGGTAATCTATGCGTTCTCTTGCTGTTAATTTATTTCTGTCTTTTTGTTTTTGAATCGCTTTTTTACCGCCGCCTTCTTCTATTTTCAGGAGCATATTTTTTATATTGCCCCAGGCCATCTTATTAGCGTCTTCATTTTTATTAATCTCTATATTCATGATTATTAGATAAGCATCAAAACTAAAACTTATTTTTTTTAGTTCGTGAATTGGCCAATCAGCGCTATTTCAAAATGTAGAAGATTGCCAACCTTAATAAGTTTTATTCCAATTTAGAAATGCTTTTTTAAAGGTGGGCAACCTTTGTTGCGGAGCGATAATTTGAATGAAACTCCAATCGGCAGCTACAATTAATTTTTAAAAATTGCTGGCGGTAAAATGCTTTGGAGTACTTTTATCCTTTTAGGCTTACCTAATTCTATCTATACTCTTATGAATCATACTCATATTGATACTCATCCTTCGGTTACTGCTATAAGAACTACTGTGTTGGGTATAGGAGTGAGTGTGATACTGATTTTTATAAAAGGGATTTCGGGATATTTCGGACACTCATACGCCTTAATAGCGGATGCCACTGAATCGGGTGCAGATATTTTAAGTTCTGGCTTGCTATGGATAGGGCTGCGCATAGCGTTGAAAAAACCAGATCAGGAACATCCTTACGGTCACGGAAAGGCAGAGCCATTGGCGGCGGTTGCAGTTGCTCTTTTTTTAGTGGTGGCAGCTATATGGATCAGTTACAACGCCATTGGTTATATAAGAGCGCCTCATGAGATGCCAAGAAGTTTTACATTATGGATACTTCTGGTTGTAATTGGGATTAAAGAAATGATGTTCCGGTATGTTTTTGCTATCGGCAAAAAAATAAACAGCCAGGCCGTAAAAGCAGATGCTTATCATCACCGCAGCGATGCTATTACTTCTATTGCCGCCTTTATCGGAATTGCTATTGCATTAATTGGCGGCAAAGGATATGAGGGCGCAGATGACTGGGCGGCGCTCGTTGCTTCTGCATTTATTTTTTATAATGCCATTGTAATATTCAGGCCTGCCCTTGCGGAAATTATGGATACCGCGCCTTCCAACGAAATTGTAGAGAAAGTGAAAAAAGTGGCGGCAAGCGTACCGCAGGTAGAAGGCATAGAAAAATGTTATGTTAGAAAAATGGGGTTTGATTATTTTGTTGACATACACATTGAGGTGGATGGCGCGCAAAGCGTTACCGAAGGCCACCGTATCTCTCATTTGGTAAAAGATGCTATTCTCGACAGCGGTTTGCGGGTGGTGGATGTGCTGGTTCATGTGGAGCCTTTTAACCGATAAGGGAAGATCGAAAAATATATATTTGCATCCTGTAATGATAGCTATTGCTCTCCTAAAGTTTATCTGCTTTCCCCAATAACTGAACAGCCGTAGCATTGTGTCATGGCTGTAAAAAGAAATTTTGAGCAAATAATCATTCCTTTTTTACCCGATATTCCTTATTTTTATATAGTTGCCAGCCAATTATGTCGCCCATGAAGTTTGAAAGCCATTTTCGGGATCTCTTTGAAAATAGTAAGGACTTCATCTGCTTTTTAAATAATGATGAAATTATAGAGCTCGTTAATCCGGCATGGCTGTCAGGGTTTGGTTATGAACTCAATGACGTAGTGGGACACAGTATATACGATTTTATTCATCCTGATTACAGGGCAGAGTACCGAAGAAATTACAAGGAGGCAAAGGCTCATCATAAAATTCAGGAAGCAGGAATTGCCTTTATTACCCGGGGCAATGAAATAATTATCGGTGAAGGACAGATCGGATGTTTCAGCCAGAACGCAGATCATATTTATTGCAGTCTTGTTTTTAAAAACATAACTGACCAAAGGCAGGAGGAAAAAGTAATTGAAGAGAGTGAAAAGCGTTTAAAAGCATTTTTAAACAGCGGCCCTGATGCTGTGATCATCATAAATGAATACCAGGAAATTTTAGAATGGAACCTAATGGCGGAAGCCATTTTTGGATTTACGGCAAAAGAAATATCCGGAAAAACTTTAGCTCAAACGATAATACCTTTTCAGCATAGGGAGGCGCACAACCGGGGTATGCAGCATTTTTTGGAAACCGACGAAGGGCGTATTCTTAATAAAACGATTGAGATAACCGCGTTACATAAGAATGGGAAAGAATTTTATATCAATTTAAGTATTTCCAATGTAAAGCTTAATGACCGCTGGCTTTTCATAGCCTTTCTTTCTGATATTTCTGAAAGGAAAAGAACAGAAGAAATCTTAATAAAAAGAGAGGTTGACCTTATGCAATCCAAATTGATGGAAGAAAAGAAAGATGAATTTATTTCCATTGCCAGCCATGAACTTAAAACCCCTGTTACTACCATTAAAGCTTATACGCAAATAGCTTTGGCAAAATGTAAAGATTGCCCCGATGACGTGGTTATGTGCCTGACCAAGGTGAATCAATTTGCAGATAAGCTGACGTATCTTTTAAATGAATTGCTGGATGTTTCAAAAATTAGTTTGGGGAAATTGAACCTTTCTAAAAAAGAAACAAACCTGAATGTTTATTTACCTGAAGTGCTCGATTCTATCCGGTATGTTACAAAAGATCACAAAATAGTACTTGAACAAAATGTGGTTATAAAATCGATGATAGACCCCATAAGGCTGGAGCAGGTAATTACAAACCTGGTCAATAATTCCGCAAAATATTCTCCGGGGAAAGAAAATATCGTGGTAAGGTCTGCTATAAAAGAAGGAGAAATAATGGTCTCATTTACAGACTATTGTATTGGTATTTCGCCTGAAAATATTGGTAAAATTTTTGACCGGTTTTACAGGGTAGATGAAACGTCGGGCCAGTTCAGCGGCTTTGGTATCGGCTTGTTCATTTCCTCAGAAATCATCAAGCAGCATGGCGGCAGAATATGTGCAACAAGCACTGAAGGAAAAGGAAGTACTTTGTATTTTACATTGCCTATCAGTCATGAAACGGAGCAATCAACTATGCCTGAAGATTATTGAAAAAAAACGGCTACCGCAATTTCTTAAAGTCGTCCCGGCTGAAAACCCCCGGCCCTGCATGATCGCCTTCTTTGAAATCGAAATTTACATACTTTACGTTTTTTAATTCAGTTAAATTATAGACAGACGCGGCCATATAATTGTATGCCCCGGTGTTTCCCATTTCCTGCGTAAGTTTTTTGCTATCCGGTATGGCTACATAAATGGTGTCGTGAGAAATTTTGGAAAAATGAATTTGTACACCGCTGAAATTTTCATTGAGCGCGCTTATTAATTGTGAAACCGATAGGGCTCCAAGTTTGGTATCTGCAGGTTTTTTTAATTTTTCGACTTGCTCATTTCCCTGGATTTCCACAGTCCATAGGGAGGGACGGTTTATGATGCTCCGTGCGGAATCTTCTGAAACAATGGAGGATGCTGTATCATGGATGGTTTCATGCACCACTTCTTCATTGCTATTGTCATCGGAATTACAGCCGGTGATAAGTAAGGAAATAAATGCGATGCCAATTAATTTAATTTTCATAATGATTTTGATTTATTTTCCTCCATTTTTAATCAGAGGTGGAAAGAGATTTTAAGGTATGTAAAACAAATGGTTATCAAAAGTCAGGCGTAAATTATATTTTAAAATGAGATTCTTTCGGCGTTTCTCAAAAAAATTCACGAAGTTTTTGCAATTACTTTATGGGTTTAATTAATTCTAAACAGGGATCCAAGGTTGCCAACCTTTGAAAATTGTTTCTAAAAGCCGGGATAAACTTATTAAGGTTGGCAACCGCGATAATTACTTTATTTGTTTTAATTAAAAAGGATATCCTATTGCCAGGTTCAAAACGATGTTCTTTCTCCTCCAGTCTTTGCTCGCAAAATCTATCTGGTCAAAGACCCATTTTTGTCCACCGGGCAGCCAGGGTTTTCTAATGGGCATGGCCACATCAATTCTTAATAATAAAATGCTCAGATTAATGCGCAGGCCAGCGCCGGTTCCGACAGCAAAATCTTTTAAAAAATTTTTTGAAAATTGGGCGCCGGGTCGAAGCGTGTCTTTGTGATACAACCAGATATTGCCACCATCTATAAAAAACGCACCTTCCAGGATATTATTGATTTTGTAACGTAATTCTGTGTTCACTTCAAGCTTTATATCGCCCGATTGGTCCGGGAAAAAAGTAAGGCTGTCTGCGTTGGGATCTCTATAGCTACCTGGCCCTATGGAGCGGCTGCGGAAGGCACGGAGACTGTTGTTGCCGCCGATAAAAAATTGTTTTATAAACGGCAATTGTTTTGAATTTCCATAAGGATAACCGAGCCCGGTAATAATGCGGTTGGCAAGCCTTGTATTTTTATTCAGCGCATAATAATATCTGAAATCCAATTGCCCCTTTATGTATTGCGAAAACGGAGCGCCCAAAATTCTTTTGATTCCATCTTGTGAATCCGGCTTTATAAAAATGCCCGCCACGTATCCTGAAAGATCGGCGAGTCCATTAAAATAATATCCTGTTCCATACGGGTCATTTACCAGGGGATCTATGGTATAGGAATAATTGGAACCTATTACAAACTGCGTATCTATGGCATGTTTTAAGATCGGATCTTTTAAAATGCTATCCCGATAAATTTTTGTAATGTTAATAGCCCGCACATAATTTAATGAGAAAGGATTCAGATCCTGCTGCACTTTGGTATTGGGTTTCCAGCTATAGCCGAGTTCCGCCTTAAACGAATTTAAAGTATATAATTTCTGACGATTCAGCAGCTCGTAGCTCAGGTTTATTTTGGAGTTGGGTACAAATGCGTTGGTGGTATTAAATTTAAAAAAAGGAACCACAAACCGGGGAATGGTGAAAGTAACACCACCGCCTAATTTATAAGTATTGTAACCGCTTTGATAGCCACTGTATTGTACTTCGCTGCCCGCATTCACATACACATCGAGGTGCTCCGCTGCGCGGAAAGTGTTCCTGTTTCTGAAAGTGAGGGTGATCAATGAACCCACATAATTGTTTGATTTTGTGTTGCCGGTAAGCTCAACACGCAAAGATTTTTTAGGAAGGGGCGTAAGATAATAATACGCATTAAGCCGTCCAGTATCTCCTTCACTGTTGGGTGAAATTTCAAACCGGTTCTTCACGAATTTGAAAATATTGAGATTGATGAGGCGGCTTAAAGTGAGGTTATGATCGGTGCGGTTATAAACATCACCTGAATCGAAACGCATGATGCGGGGAAATAATTTCGGTTTAAACATTTGGCGCGGATCTACAATGTAAAACCCTTCATACAATGATTTTATCAAGTGGCTGGTATCTTCCATGCTTGCATTAATGCTGTAATTAGGATAAATATATACATCGTCAATGCTGTAAGGTTTTTTAGAAATACGGGGTGTATTTTCTTTCACTTTCAAATACATATTTACTTTATGGTTGCCGATGGTGCTGTCTGCATCCAGGATCAGCGCATCGGGGCTGAAATAATAGTATCCTTCCTCTTTTAAAACGGCGTCTATCCTTGACCGCTCTCCTTTAATTACTTCAAGATTAAACGGGTCGTTGCGATGAAGAATGGTAGAAGGTTTTGTTCCCAGGATAGCCTTCCCCAGCAAGGAACTGTCCATTTCATAATTTACGTTTTCAATAGAATAAACAAGCC
>JBDSOE010000177.1:0-5712 GCA_039915005.1 Ginsengibacter sp. | reverse complement strand
GGGCGGCATTCTAACCAACTGAACTACCGATCCAATTCCCTAATTTGGGAGCGCGAAGATAATGAAATTTAATTCTCAAAAATCATCGACTCATTATTTTTTATCGTTTTTTAAGTTGTATCAGATGTCTCGTTTTGAATCTGCCTAATCCAACCCGCCTTTTCTTGTGGGAGATTTTGGTTCCGGCCATTTATCCGCTTCTCCCGTTCTCCGGTTCACGGGTAAGATTGATTTTACCCGTGAGCTCATATCGGGATCTTCACTGGCCATATAGGCCAGTATTGCGGTAAGGATTGCATTGTTTCTGACGTCATCAAAAACGATTTTGTCGTAAGTGTCCCTGTTGGTGTGCCATGTATAGGTTCCATAAGCCCAGCTATTGGAACTCAATGAAAATGCAGGTGCGCCCGCTGCTACAAAAGATGCAAAATCAGAGCCACCACTGCCGGGATAACCAGGAAAACTGGTTTGTATCTCGTTGCGGATTTCATCAGGCACGGCAGAAAGCCATCTACCAACATAATCATAAGAATTTAAAAATCCCTGGCCTGAAATATTTACTACTCTTCCGGTTCCATTGTCCTGGTTAAATACTACCTGGATATTTTTTACTATTTCAGGATGATCCTCTACAAATGCCCTTGAACCATTTAACCCCTGCTCTTCACTTCCCCAATGGCCAACTAAGATGGTTCTTTTCGGGTTGGGATAAATCTTTTTTAAAATCCTCATTGCCTCCATCATGGTGATGGTGCCGGTGCCATTATCAGTGGCGCCCGTGCCACCGTCCCATGAATCAAAATGGGCAGATAAGATCACATACTGATCAGGCTTTTCTGTTCCTTTTATTTCGGCGATGGTATTAAAAGTGGGCTGTACTCCGGTTTCTTTAGAATCGGCACGGATGCTTAGTTTTGGCGCAGGCCCAGATTCTGCAAGGCGATACAGTAATCCGTAATCTTCCAGCGCTATATCCACTGTAGGAATATTTTTGGTGTAGGCTCCGAAAATTTTATCTACGCCAAAACCGTTCGACCAGTTATTGGTAATAATTCCCAGGGCTCCGGCTTTTTCTAAAACAGAAGGAAGGGTTCTGCTATTGTATCCGGTTTTTGAAATGCGTTTCCGCCAATCAGATGCTTGCGTGGACCGTGCGTCTTTCATTTTTTGTATAGATCCTTTGGTTCCAAATTCTTCCCAATTATAATCGGGGCGGCCCGTTGGCTCATTCATAGAAATCATTACAAACTTCCCTTTTACGGATGGCAGCCATTTTTGAAATGCCAGGGAATCCATTACATCGGCAAGAATGATGACTTCGGCCGTAATGGTTTTCCCTTTTGTGGATGGGCTCCATGCCAGTTGCGTGCCTTCCAGCGTTTTTGTCCAGGGCGCTATCATATCAATATGAGAAATGCCACGTTCCCATCCGCGCCATTCGCCCCACTTTTCATTATGTGCGTTTATGCCCCAACCGTTATACTTCGCCACTGCCCAATCGTGCGCCTGCTGCATTTTAGGGCTACCCACCAGGCGAGGGCCTATTTTATCCATAAGCTCATGAGCCAGGTTTTCAAGTTGGGAATTTTCGGTGGCTTCTTTTACTATGGAATTAATTACAGCAGAATCTTTTACCTGTGCCCATGAAAAATTTACAACAAATAGTAAGGTAATAAAAAAGGTGTTTCTCAGTTTTTTCATGATGTACTTAATTAATGATTAGGTTAAAAAAGCGATCAGGCCAAATTAATAAAATTGATTGATTTAATTCTTTTGAAAAGAGTAAGTTACTTTATTTAGAATTTTCAAATTACTTATTACTTTTCCATGCCCTTAACTTTTGTTGCCACCGGGTGTGTAGCAGTAAATTGTAAGCCTATTAAAGAAGCAATCGTTTGAGCAAATTGTTTTTGATAAATCTGCGTATTATTTTTCATTTCACCCTTTGCTGCAATGCCCGGCCCCATAGCGGCGAACCATATTTCATGCGCGTCTGCAATATCGCTTCCATGATCTCTCCATTGATCTTTATTTTGATCTCCGCGGCCATGGTCCACCGTGATGAATAAGGAAGTATTGTTTTTGTATTGAGGATTTTGCTGGATGTAAGTCCAGATTTCTTTTACCCATGCATCAAACTGGTGTGCGGCATCCAGGTAATTTTTGTATTGACCGGCGTGTGCCCATTCATCGGTTTCTCCGTAAGCAATGTAAAGAACTTTGGGACTATTCTTTTTCAGATGAGCCATCGCGGCATAATGCGTAAAAAGGTCAAGGCATTCATTTTCGCCCCATGGTTTGAACGAATCTTTCAGCATGGAATTAATTAACCTCTCTTCGGCATTTGGATTCTTGCCACCGCATGCATCAAACGCGGCAATTACCGGAAAGCCGCTGCGTGGTTCATTCAGGATCCTGTTGAAGGCTTCCCAGGCGCCAAATGCAGCCACTTTGTTTTTATATTTTGGTTGCCTATTAATGAACTCCAGCACGTTGGTATTGGGATTGTTTTTATAACTATTGGAGTTTACTAACGTATCTGCATAGCCGCAAAATATTTCGCTGTATCCCGGATACGAAAACCAATAAGGATTAGAGTTATCCACTTTATTTCCTAAATTCCTGTTGCCATAAACCTGCCCGTTATCAGCCAGGGTACTCCAAAGAAAGGGTAGTAGTTTTTGTCTTCTTTCAGAAGCTTCTTGTGCCCAGTATTTCTTAAAAATATAATTACTATCTCCCTGGTTGTATTTTCTTTGATTGGCGATGGCAGAATCCATTCCTCCAAAAACTTCCTGCCAGCGAAATCCATCGGTAGTGATGATGATGATGTTTTCTGCTTTTTGCTGCGCAAAAGAAAAAGTCATGTTGATCAAAAAAAGAAAAATAAGCGACCCAATAGTGATCTTGTATTTCTTCATTTTTATAAATTTTTATTTCCACAAAGAAAGGGATTTATGCTTTATTATCCTCACAGATCGCATCAGTGTAACTTCTACGGATGGCTTCTGTAGTTAATAGCATTCAGGGCATGAGATATGGTTGTAATCAACGCCTCCTCTCAACCTCCAGGCATGTCTTTTAACCTTAGTACAAAAAGATTCGTTGAATGGGTGACAACCGGGGATATTTTTGGAAAATTATTTCCCGCTCCCTTACTCCGGTGCCAACAGTTATCTGAGCACCGCAGGTTTTCCCACTCTGAAGCCTTTTACTGCGTAATAAAAAATATACACATACGCCGGCAACATGCACATTAAGAAAGAAGACTCATTTGAAAAATGGAACTGGTCTCTGAGGTTGGTATAGAGCAATGGGATGATGGCACCACCTGCAATACCCATGATAAGCAACGCCGATCCGATCTTGGTAAATTTACCCAAACCATCGATAGCCAATGGAAAAATGGCCGGCCACATTAATGCATTTGCCAAACCCAATAACGCGATGAAAGTGATGGCAACATAACCTTCAGAAACAAAAACACCCGTGCTAAAAATAATTCCCAATATGGCTGAAATAGCCAATGCTTTTTGTTGTGAAATATATTTTGGAATCGTAAAGATGCCGATGACATAGCCTGTAAGCATAGCGAACAAAGTGAAAGAGGTGAAATATTTTGTTTCATCCAAGGGCATACCCATGTGCTTGCCATACATGCCTATTGCATCGCCAGCCATCACTTCTACACCGAGGTATAAAAAAAGACACAACACGCCTAATAACAAATGAGGGTATTGAAACACACTCGTTTTTTGCAAATCAGGCCTGTCAACGTTAACGGGGGGTTCTTCTGCTTCTATTTCCGGTAATGAGGATTTGGTTATCATAAATGCCATGATGACCAAAACGATCGCCATGATAACATAAGGTGCAATTACTCTTTGTGCCAGTTCATCGAGTAATATGTTTTTCTGTAAAACATCAGTTGTGGCTATTATTTTTTCTTCAATAGTGCTGGCATTTTTTAAAACCAAAGCGCCAACAATTATGGGACTGAGCATACCCGCTGTTTTATTACAAATGCCCATGATGCTGATTCGTTTGGCTGCGCTTTCTATCGGCCCCAGTATGCTGATGTATGGATTGGAAGCCGTTTGCAATATAGCCAGACCGGTGCCTTGTACAAATAAACCGGTTAGAAATAATCCAAAACTTCTGGAATAAGCGGCAGGTATAAAAATGACAGAGCCGATGGCCATTACAAATAATCCAAGCGCCATACCATATTTGAAACCGGTTTTTTTAAGCACATAAGAGGAAGGAATGGCAAGAAAAAAATACGCCATATAAAAACTAAAGGTTACAAAAAATGCCTGGGTATCTGTCTCCAACTGGCAGGCCAATTTGAGAAATGGGATTAGCGTTCCATTGAGCCAGGTAACGAATCCGAAAATGAAAAACAAGATGCCGATAATTACAATTGCGTACGTGTTCCGGTTCATTGGTTTCATGGATACAAATAGATTTAATGATGAGATTTACATTTATATTTTATTAAAAATATGGGTTTAAAATAATAAACGAACCCGCAAACGGTTGCGCAAGATTGAAATAGGATGTGGTGGTGGTGATAATTGGCCTGCATTTACCCACGCCAAATAATTTCTTAAAAACAGTTATGGTTTCCAAAGCCTAAAAAATAAGAAGGAAAATTTTTAGACAGCTTCGTCCACATTAGACTTTGAATCTTTATAAAGTATTTCAGAATCAATTGTTGTTTCAGTAATTACTTTTTCCTTTTTCTTTCCAAAAAATATTTTATAAAATACAGGAAGCGTGGTAATTAAGATAATAATGAGGGCGATGGCTTCAATATGATCCTTCAGGCTGAAATCAAATTTTCTTACAACCCATCCCTGTAAGAAATGGCCTCCCAGCATCATAGAGCTTACCCAGGCAATGCTTCCAACAACATTATAAAAGTTGAAGGTGGACCGTTTCATTTTTACAATGCCCGCTACTATAGGTGCGAAAGTGCGTATCAATGGTAAAAATTTGGCAAGAAAAATAGTTCCCTTTCCATACTCTTCATAAAATTCTTTAGCCCTCAGCAAGTGCTTTTTTCTAAAGAGAAAAGTATCCTTTTTTTCAAACAAAATAGGGCCTGCTTTTTTGCCAAACCAATAACCAACCATATTACCAATTATAGACGACACGATCACCATCAATATGATAATGCTATAATGCACATTAAAAAAATCCATTGCCAGTTCATTGGTATATAATCCTGCGGCAAACAATAAGCTATCGCCGGGAAGGAAGAAACCAACAAACAAGCCTGTCTCCGCAAACACTATGAATAGTAAAACGTATAATCCGCCGTTGTGTATGATCCATTCAATAAATTGTTGTATCAGTCCCTGCTCCATTGTAATAATTATTTAGCGCCGGTAAAAAAAATTTTTGCGCAATATAATACGGAAAAGGCCTGAATAGTAAGCAGCCCACTTCTTATAAAGAATCTTTAACTATTGGGATTACGATAAAATATTATTTGGAAGATTTTACCCTGAATTTCCTGCCCCTGAAAATTTTGTGAAAAAAGATTGCCCAACAGGAATCAACCAGCCAAAGGATCATGGTCATTATTGAAGTAATACTTTAACTAACTTCTTTTCCCTTTAAATAGGGATACAAATTCGTTTAGTAAGAGTGCAGTTAAAGCTCCGATTAAAAATATCCAGATAAATTGAATAGTCCTGATATTTT
>JBDSOE010000264.1:0-8114 GCA_039915005.1 Ginsengibacter sp. | reverse complement strand
TAAATCCAAATAAAAAATATAAGGTGTTTGATTATTTTAATGATAAGAATTTAGGCACTGTGGTTGGGAATCAACCATGGCTAAAAATTAATTTTAATCAATTTCAAATGATTCAATTAACTGAAGTAAACTAACAAATGGCTGTAATTCTTATTTCTTTGGCGCAGGTGCTCGCAATCCGGAAGGGGGGTATCAAGTCATTCCCTTTTTTCCTCCCTGTAAATAACAGGCAGACTCCAGTGGTAACGTACCGCCAATAGTCGCGCAAGAAATATAAAGGCAATACAAACGAGCTCTATAAATTCTATGCTCCATGAAGTTTTTAGTAAAAGAAAATAAATGCTGCCTCCAAATATACAGGCGGTGGCGTAAATCTCTTTTTGAAAAATGAGCGGAATATTATTTAAAGAGATGTCCCTGATAACGCCGCCAAAGCAGGCGGTAACGGTTCCAAGCGCAATACAAATTGCAGGGTGAAGTCCAAAAGCAATTCCTTTTTGAATACCGAGTACCGTAAAAAATCCCAAACCGATGGAATCAAAAACCAGTAATGTTTTTTGAAAATTTGTAATGGTTTTATTAAAGAAAATAACTACGGCGGCCGTAATCAGGATGATGATGCTGTAATTAATATTTTTCATCCAGCTAACAGGAAGATCGCCAATCATCATGTCTCGTAAAGTGCCGCCGCCAATGGCAGTAACAAATGCTATGATAAGGATGCCGAACACATCGAGCTTTTTTTGCATGGCGGCAAAAACCCCTGAAACCGCAAATGCCACGGTTCCTAAAATATCTATGAGCTGTAGAAATTCATATTTCATCAGATGGACGCTGGTTGTTTTAAAAAAATAGGAAAAATGATTTACAAAGAACAAAATAACATTTGCTTTTTAAACGGCGTAATTTAAAAGAAAGTTTCTTCTGATACTCTCCATTTCTGTGGAACCACAACATTCTTTTTCCGCAAATGATGCTGAGAAATGCAGATTTTTTACACTTCTTCTCTGCGCTCATCGCAGGCTATTTGCAATAACAATTATAATCGTGTTTATTCCTTTGTTGTGCCAAAGCACAGGTGGAGTTTTGAATTATGCCCCTCATCATTTAAACAAAATTATTTACCAATAAAGCCTGACGTAAATTTGCCCATCCTTTTTAAAAGAAATAAATGATGGACAAAAATTACGACATAGAACAGTTCAACTCGATCATAAAAAACAGGCGCACCATTTTACCGCCGTTATATGAGAAAGGTAAAAAAGTACCTGATGAAATGATCTGGCAAATATTGGAAAATGCCAACTATGCGCCCAATCATAAACACACAGAGCCATGGCGCTTCACCGTTTTTACCGGTGAGGGGTTACAACATTTTGCAGACCTTCAATCCGGCCTGTATAAAAAATACGCCGGTGAAAAATTTAAAGAAATCAAGCTTAAGAAACTGATGGACTTTCCTTTGATGTCATCGCATGTAATTGCGATTGGCATGAAGAGAAACACAGAAAATAAAATAAGAGAGATTGAAGAAATAGAAGCTACTGCATGTGCCGTTGAAAATATGTTTTTAACCGTAACGGCGTATGGTCTGGGCTCTTACTGGACCACAGGCGGTATCACTTATTTTGAAGAAGCCAAACCGTATTTTGATTTAGGCCCCGATGATAAGTTGCTCGGATTTTTTTATATCGGTTATGTAGC
The DNA here is from genome assembly GCA_039915005.1 of Ginsengibacter sp. Taxonomy (GTDB): domain Bacteria; phylum Bacteroidota; class Bacteroidia; order Chitinophagales; family Chitinophagaceae; genus Ginsengibacter. Next base: position 6,410 of record JBDSOE010000264.1, on the reverse strand, counting down.
CAGATCCATTGGCGACGGATATAAGCGCGGGCCGGTGAAGGAAAAGGTAAAGTGGGTAGAAAGGGTATTGAGCTAAACAAAGGCTCTGAATTAGTTTTACTCATTTGTAACCTCACAATTGTCGTGAAGGTTGCCAACCTTTTGCTCTTCTCAACTATTTGTAATTACTTTGTGTTTACAAAACATTTTTAATTATGGACATCTCTGTAATAAATATTGGAAACTCTAAAGGCATTCGTTTGAGTAAGACCTTACTGGAAAAGTATAACATTCAGGACTCCATAGAATTGGTTCTTGAAAAAAATTATATAATCCTGAAACCGAAGTCTTCCCCACGTAAAGGATGGGAAAAGTCTTTTAAAAAGATGCATAAAAATGGTGATGATAAACTTTTAATGCCCGATATTTTTAAAGATGAAAACTTTGAAGAGTGGAAATAACACAGTATCAGATTATACTTGTAAATCTTGATCTTACGATTGGAAGTGAGATGAAAAAAACACGTCCCTGTGTGGTTATTTCGCCGGATGAAATGAATAAATATCTGCAAACAATTATTATTGCCCCCATAACAAGTAGCTCAAAAACCTATCCGACCAGGGTTACTTTAAAAAACAACAAAGCAAAAGGTTGGATTGTACTTGATCAAATACGAACCATAGACAAGCAGCGGGTTATAAAGCCCATTGACCTTTTGACGGAAAGAGAAATATACAATGTCAAATCAGTAATTAAAGAATTATTGGTAGATTAAAGAGAACGAATGCAAAAAAAATATTTGCAAGGCAGGCTTACCCGGTTTATAAAACCTGCTCTTGCAAATACGCAAAATAAAACACGAAAAAGAATTTCTCTAATGTTCCTCCCAGTCTTTATATGTAAAAGGGACTTATTTTATTTTATACCTGAATCCGGCATACAATAATCTTCCACTCACCGGCCCCCAAACCATTGAGGCGTCAAAGAAATTACCGAACGGATCTGAGGCACCGATAATTACATTCTTCTGAAAATAATTAGTCAGGTTCTCTCCACCCACATACAGATCAAAGTTTTTATTTTTCCCCAAAGTCTTGCTTACCTGCGCATTCATGCTGATGTAAGAAGGCGATGTTTCAGGCATTTGAAACATCACAGGATTTGCCTCTGTTGACGGAATTCTTTTTTCACCAATATAATTTATGGTATAATCCAATTTCCATCCCTGTATATTGTAGCCCAGGTTGGCGAAAGCCCTGTGGGTAGCGGTAAATGGCTTTTCCAGAAGTTGGTTACCGTAAGTGGTTTTTACATCGAACCAACGATAGGCCACACGAACATCCCCATTTTTAATCGGTATAAAATTAAATTCAGACTGAAAACTATTTGAAAAAGATTTTCCCTGTAGATTATAAAATTTTATTTGCCGGGCATCTTCCATATCCACCACCACCTGGTGGGTAAAATCGTTTCTGAAGAAATCAATACTCAGCATAGCATCTCTTTCAAAAAGTTGCAGTTTCTGATCAATGCTGATGCCTTTGTTCCACGCCACTTCAGGATTTAAACCGTATGCTTTTCCGGTTGCCATGGAAATAATGTTTACTTCCCTTGCGCTTACCAATGCGCCCATATTTTCTGCAAAAATGTTTGCGGTACGCTGGCCGCGGCCGGCACTCAATCTCACAATGGTTCCTGTGAAGGGTTCATATCTTACATTCAATCTTGGTGTGGCAAACCATCCATATAAATTATTGTGATCGCCTCTGATACCCGCTACAGCACTCAGTTTTTCACTCATGGTATAAGTGTATTCAAAAAAAGCGCCGGGTACTATTTCATTTCTTTTGAAAGATTGCGTTTTGTAAAGTTCATTGTATTTATCTGCGGAAAAACTTACTCCCGTGCGGAATTTGTGTGCCGTGTTTCCAATAATGTTTTGATAAATAAGATTGGAATAAAAATTACTTTGACCGGCATTATAAGTCGTCAATCCAAAATATGAATCCTGCTGATGATCGAAGGCAGACAACTGAAGCCCGATACTTTTATATTTCTTTTCGGGAAACACATAACCTATTTTGGCAAAGCCTTCATATCTGTTGGTGCTAATCCCCAGTCCATAGCGATCGGTAGAAAATTTATCGTCCGTATGATAAGCCATCTCGCCACCTGTTTTATCGTCAAGTAAAACCTTGGCGCCAAACTGAACCATCCACCCTTTGCCATCATCATAATGCCAGCGGTTAATGGCGCTGAATAAATTTCCTGTGGGCAAATCGCGAAAACCATCTTTATTGAAATCAACTTTATTGTTCAGGTAATCATCATGAAGCAATAAACCTGTTGACCATTTTTTGCCAATGTACTGAGCCATGTTTACATTTACATCGGTTCTTCCCATGTCGTTTACATAACCATTCAGGTAGAGTTTTTCGCTGTTTTCAGGTTTCTTTAATTCCACATTTATTTGCCCTGCAATGCTTTCAAAGCCATTAGCCACGGACCCCGTACCCTTGCTAAGTTGAATACTTTCAATCCAGGGGCCGGCTATGCTATTCAATCCCAAAGGCGTTGCAATGCCACGCGGCCCCGGCAAATTTTCAACAGTTAATTGTGTGTAGATTCCTGACAGGCCCAACAACTGAATTTGCTTTGATCCGGTAACCGCATCACTGTAGCTCACGTCCACACTTGGATTGGTTTCAAAACTCTCGCTTAGATTACAGCAGGCCGCTTTTAATAAATCTTTTGAATTGATCATGAAGGAACGAAATTCACCCAAAGCATTGATATAGGTAGTACGTGATTTTCCCTGAACGGTGATGGTTTTTAACTGCCCGTTTGCAGCAAGAATCACCTGCAATTGATGGTTCGTATTGACGTCCACAGAATCCGGTTGGTACCCTGTATAACTGATTATTAATTTAGATTTTGTGTCAATGCGGGGAATCATAAATGCCCCATGTTCATTGGAAGTAGTTCCTGTCTCGCTTTCCGCCCAAACAATACTTGCGCCCACCAGCGGACTAAAATTGCCTTTATTGTCTTCTGACAAAACCACGCCGCTCACGGTGTTTTCATGAGTGTATATGTCTTCTCCGTCAATGTGATTTACTTTGGTAGAATCACGATAAAGGCAGCATTCGGGCAAAGCATTATACACTTTATCTGTAGCTTTTTTTAATTCTGTATCATGCCCCACCGCCGCGATTTTGGAATGAATATCATCCAATTGAATAACAGAGGAGTTGTAACTAACGGCAAGCATTTCCGTTTGTACATTCCATTCTGCAGAATTGATTCCCTTTATTTTCAATGCTTTTTCAATCCGGTTCTTGCATTGGGTGCACTCTCCAAATACCGTAAAAGTATCAGAAACAATAGGATTATTTTGCGCATGGGAAGAAAGAAAAATAAACAGCGACAGAATCAGTAGGAAAATATTTTTATTAAGATTAATGATTGAAGAAGGCCATCGAAGTATGAGATAATTGTAGGGTAACGTTTTCATTATTTAATATTTTAAAGCACATCATTTAAAAAGATGGCAAATGTTTAATTTATTTTTTTTAAAAAATAACCAGTAACTGATTCACTAAAAATTCAGTATCACCGGAGCGAATGCAAGCATGAGAAAAAGATTACAAAAGCAGGTAACAAATTTTCCATACTCCAGCAGCAATAGGCATAGAAAAAATATCAAATAAGGAAAGTGCAATAAAGAATGCAGTAGTTGGTTTTACTACTTCGAAGAGGGGTAATACTTAAAGAAGTTTCATTAATTGCCGAAAGAAGTTGAGGTTCCAACAGTGTAAAACTCACAGCAGGCAAAGCCATTACCGGTACCTGTATTTGTTTCAGAAATGCTACGGGTAATTGATGCCCATCCTGAATCTTAAGTACTTTTACATGGTCGCCGCAGCAAGGATCCGGTGCATTTTTATGCATGCCGCATTCGCCACAGTCATTATTCTCATTTGCTTTAAGATCCCACGCAATCGTTTTGCCCATACACTGGTGAAAGTAGATGGTGGCGCCTGACGTGGAAGTAAAGTAGGCAAGGGTTAATATGAGAAAAAGAAACTTCTTCATTTAGAAGTTGCAAAGTTAAGAAACGAATTCGTGTAGTAACTAATTTAACAATTCAATAAAGGCAAAACACGGTTTAAAAATCTTCTTTAAGCAGAGCCCGATGGTTTAGCACAGCAAGCCGCATTCGCCTGAACCGGCGGGCAGGGCATGGTTCCATAACTGCAAAAGACACAACAGTCACCTCGTTTAGGTTTTAAAATTTTTTCGCAGCGAGTACATTTATAAAAATATTGGCAGGCATCCCGGGGCATTATTTCCTCTTTCGGGAAACCACATTCAGGGCAGGTTATTGTTGACTGTAAAATAAATGCTTCTTCCATGGCTATCTTGTTTAGTAATTGCCTGCGTCTATATTTTTTGAAGATTAATGTGCCTGAAAAAAGGCTTTAAAATCTTTAAATTTTCTTTAGTAAGAGAATAATAAATTGTCTGGCCTTCCTTCCGGGCTTCCACTATATTACCGTCTTTCAGCTTCCGCAGGTGTTGCGAAACTGCAGGAACACTCATTTCCAAAATATCAGCAAGATCGCACGGGCATAGCTGTTGTTCTTCTTCCAATAAATAAAGTATTTTAAGCCTTGCTTCGTTGCCTGCCAAAGCCAAAATACTGGATAACCGGTTTAAAGGCTTTTGAGCAGCCTTTAAAATGGCTTTGCAATTATTTATTTGCTTATGGTCTGCCAATAGCCTGATACAAGCGTTACTCTTCATGCTATAAAGATAAGGTAATAATTATTTAAGCAAACGCCTAAATAGGATAAAAATAGCATAATTTCGCAAGGCACCGGCAATAAAATCAGAATGGAAAAGTGAGAAATGAAATTGCCCAAGCGTAATTTAAAAGAACAGACTAAGAACCAAATGGATACTTTTCAAACTAAACAACGGGAATATTTACTACGTCTTTTATCCGCCGCCACATTTATTATTTTCTTTCAATTATACATGGTAGCGCCTTTGATACCGGGGCTTTCATCTTATTTTAAAGTTTCTGAACAAACGATTGGCTTGATAGTGCCGGCCTTCCTGATACCCTATGGTATTGCTACTCTTTTTTATGGGCTGTTAGCGGATAAAGCCGGAACTAAATTAATTATCCTGTGCTCGTTTTTATTATTCGCCATATTTACGGCATTAACTGCATTTTCACAATCTGTTTCGCAATTAATTTTCTGGAGGCTACTCACGGGGATAGGCGCAAGCGGAGTGATTCCTATTTCGCTGGCATGGATAGGGCAAACCTATACCTACTCCGAAAGAGGGCGGCCACTTGGTTTTATTTTTGGTGCCGTAGCGGGTGGCGGCGCTTTTGGCGCTTCCGCAGGAGTGTTTCTTGAATCCTTTATCGGGTGGAAGATGTTATTCTTTGGCGTGGGGGCCGTGGCTTTTATGGTTTGGATCATCCTGTATGTGGCTTACCAAAAAATGCCTTACGTCCGGGTGATAAAACAAGGCCTTACACTGCCTAAAGTTTTCAACGGATATAAACAACTACTGACATCGCTGCGGGGGAAGAGCGCTTACTCTTTTGTTCTGATGAACGGAATTTTTCATGCAGGAGTTTACACCTGGTTGGGCTTATATTTTGAAAGAAATTTTTCTTTGAGCGGCTGGCAAATTGGCCTGGCGCTTTTAGGCTATGGCGTGCCGGGTTTTGTGTTTGGACCGTTTATCGGAAGACTTGCCGATAAATTTGGAAGAAGTAAATTGTTGCCTTTGGGCTTACTGGTGAGCGGGTTATCCGCGTTCACACTCATGTTTACAATTCCATTGACAGTGGCCCGGATCTCTGTAATTACTTTGTCGCTGGGTTTCGATCTGACGCAACCCCTGCTTGCCGGAATCATATCGCAGGTTGGAAAAGAAAGAAGCGGACAGGCGATGAGCGTAATGGCCTTCATGCTCTTTGTGGGATTTGGATTGGGAAGTTATTTATTCGGACTGGCGCTTCAACTTGGCTTTACCAATGCGTTACTTATATTTTCAGTGTTCCAGATCGTATTATCAACCATAGCTTGGCCGCTGTTTAAAAAAGAAAATCATCTCCATGCTTTAAAAAGAGAAACGGCCTTGGTGAATTAGTGAGTTTTTGAATGGCGGATTGGAACGCTCAATGTCATTTAGTTAAGACAAGAATGTCACCCGTTCCCGGTTTTAGAGCTTTTGAATACTTATTTTTCTATAATCATGTCAGCCGTTCCGGCTTTAATCCTGAAAGCCCGCCTGACCGGACGGGCAGGGATGATATGATTATAGTCTGAAACGGAAAGTGCTTTAGAACCCTGAAAGGGTGATATGATGCATGTAAAATCCTTGACTAAATGACATTGGCGGAA
>JBDSOE010000233.1:0-10058 GCA_039915005.1 Ginsengibacter sp. | reverse complement strand
CAACGCTTTCGCAGCAGCAGTATCCGGGTTATCAGAGTTTTGAAGATAAGTTTGCCCCAGCCAGTAAGCTGCTTCTACATTATTGGGGTTAGCAACCAGCAACTTATTAAAAGTAGCAGCGGCGCTTTCAAATCTTTCATAATTTAAAAATTTTTTTCCTTCGTCTATACTTTGAGCAAACAAAATATTTACGATTAAAATAAAGGAAAATAGAAGTCCGGTTCTTTTCATTTTTTACATTTTAATTTTTGATTGAATACTATTTTTGGTCCGAATTAAATACTGCTTTGCGAACACTAAAATTTATTTTAGCAGGCCCCAGATAAGCACGCTTAAATATCAGTTGCCCTTTTTCAAGTTCAAGAAAACCGGCGAATCCAATACCAAGGCCGTTGTAATTTTCTTTAAGAATATAATACAAACCACGTACCAAGGGGTAGCGCTTTGTCATAATGTTTGCCTGGTAAGGTTTCACAAATGTTTTTTCAGCACACTTGCATTCCAGGGAAGCAATTTTCACTTTTGTTAAAAAGCTTAATTGCGTGGTGTCTTCCGGATTGCCTATCCAACTCACTCCTATAAAACCAAGCACATTTTTATTTTTCTCTACATAGTTAATTACCTCCTGGCTGCCTTTTTCGGCAAAGACTTTTTTTGGGTCAAGAGGTTTTCCTCTTAATATAGAATCCATAACAAACCGCGCAGTACTTGTTCCACTTAGTCCATCAAATACAGCAATTTGTTTATCAGCAGTAGTGCCCTGCAATATACTGCGGATGTCGGCTAAATAAAAAACAGAATCCGTATCCTCTTTATTTACAATTACTGCAATGGCATCGTTGGCTACTTTTGTATATCTCGGAATAAAAGATAATTTTTCTTTATAATAATTTTCCTCCGGAATAGTAAGCCCGCGTGTAACCAATATCAGCCGGGTGCTGTCTTTTTGCAAATCTTTAAAACATTCCGCTTCAGATTTGTATTCGGCAACAATTTTTGCTCCGGGGTTCAGCGCCTCAAACACCTGTATCTGTGAATCTATAACGGGTTTAAAAGATTCATCCACACTGATATGTATGGTCCCATTATTGGGATTATCCAAATCCTTTCTTCCCTCATCGCCCTGGCATCCGGAAAAAAATATACCGCACAGTACAATCGTAAAGATGGTACGCAGGGTTTTTGTTTTTATAAACGGAATCTTCATAATCATCTCAAATAATTTTTCTTAACACCTCTGTAGATTCTCCACGATCCATATACGATGGCCAGCACTGCAAAAATTTTAGCAGGAATACTCATTGTAAAGGCTGTACTAAAATTAAATTGTTTAGCAAATAAAATAAAAAAACCCACAGCCAAATAAATCGCACCCATACCAAAGTCAGTGATGCTTCTCATTAGCATATAGCGCTTTGTTTTTTTGTCCGGTTCGTCTTCAAATTCTTCAAGGCTCATACACTTTTTTTTAAATGGTGGCTGGCAAGATAAAATAAAATACAGAATCTGCCATGGCTATCGCGAGTGAATTATAAACTAATAGTTAATATTCCTGAGTAAATTTCACGGGTATTGTAAAATAAACCGATATATTTTTCCCATTACTTTTCCCCGGAATCCACAAGGGCATCTTTTTTAATACCCGCAAAACCTCATTATCATAAGCCTCGCCTCCCGATTCCATCACTACAAATTTTTCTATTTCCCCGGCATAATTCACCACAAATTTTACTCTTACCCAAATCTCTTTTCCTTCCTCCATCTCAGCTTCAGGAGCATGAATATTCTTTTTCAAATAGGCGAGTAACGCTTTTATTCCACCAGGATATTCGGGCATCACTTCAGCCGCGGGTAATACTTTGTTATCTCTCACTTCCTTTTTCTCAGCGGCTACTACTTTATTTCCAACCGATCCAAAATTCATTCCTATCTCCTTTCCATCAATTAAATTTTCATTCCCTTCTATCTTATTATTAGAGGGAACCGAAACCGCTTTAGATGCAACAGTTTTGTTAATAAGTTTTTCATCAACAATCCGTGGAGTCGTCTCTGTTCTGGATTTTAATTTTAAATTATCGCCTGATTTCGTTTTAACCGGCAATATTATTTCTCTTGTTTCCTTATTATAATCGCTCACCTTATATTCATGTATTTCTATAGCCGAAAAATGTTTCTTATCGGTAACGCCTGTATTACTCTGCAAAAAACTGAAAAGAAAAAAAACGAATACCAATCCGAACATAATTAAAAGAGAAAAAAACATTCGCTCTTCATAATATTTTCTCAAAGCATACGCCCCATATTCTTTATTCCTGTTTTCAAAAATAATATCCAGCAAATTATTTTGCAAAATGGCTTTTGAGTTCATAGCAATTTATTTTACGGGAAGCCTAAATTCCCTGGTTAAAAAAATCTCTGTTCAAAAACCCGCGCCGTTTTCAGTAAGATGCAATATTGAATTTTATTCCATAAGAAAAAGCTTGCCAAACTCAAAGAAGGTTGGCAAGTTTTACGCGATTTTAAAATGTACCCGGTTTGGATGAATTCAGATTTTATAGAACTGAAAACTTAAATTTGCGGTTCATAAAAAATTATTTAGCCACAGGAAAAATTATGAAACCATCATTACCACAGGGAACAAGAGATTTTGCCGCGGAAACCCTACGCAAGAGGGGCTTTATTTTGGATATCATCAAAGATGTTTTCGAAAAATATGGATTTGAGCCGCTGGAAACGCCTGCCATTGAAAACCTGGAAACCCTGATGGGGAAATATGGCGACGAAGGAGATAAGCTCATTTTCAAAATATTAAATAACGGACTCGATCATCCTGCCAAAAAAGAAAAAGCAAAAGAGGATTTTGAAAACATACTGTCCGGAAAAAATGAAAGAAGTATTACAGAAAGGGCTTTGCGTTACGATCTGACCATTCCATTTGCAAGATATGTCGCTATGAATTACGGCAAACTCACGCTTCCGTATAAACGCTACCAGGTTCAGCCCGTATGGCGGGCCGATCGCCCGCAAAAAGGGAGGTACCGGGAATTTTATCAATGTGATGCGGATGTGGCAGGAACGTATTCTTTAATCAGCGACGTGGAGTTTGCCCAAATTTATCTGGACGTTTTCAGGCAATTGAAAATTGAAACAGAAGTAAAAATAAACAACCGAAAAATATTGTATGCGCTGGCTGAAGTATGTAACAGTCTTCACATGATGAGCGATATAACGATAGCCATAGACAAACTGGAAAAAATAGGGATTGAAAAAGTAAAAGAAGAATTGAGCCATCTGGGTTTATCAGAAAAAAATATTTCTCTAATAGAAAAATACATAAACATTAAAGGCGCTGATTCCGAAAAATTACAACAGATCGAATCCATTATTTCCACTTCTGAAACGGGGAAAAAAGGAATAGAAGAATTGAAATTTATCCTGAGTTATTTCACTAATAAAAACGCTCAGCAAAACGTGAGTATAGATTTCACTCTCGCACGGGGACTCAATTATTATACGGGAACGATTTACGAAGTAAAAGCGAAAAATGTACAGATGGGAAGCATTGGCGGCGGCGGCCGTTATGATGACCTGACGGGTTTATTCGGAGTGCCCAATGTTCCCGGAGTGGGCATCAGCTTTGGTTTAGACAGAATTTATGATGTAATGGAAGAACTGAAACTTTTCCCCGAAAATATCCATCACACTACCAAAGCATTGTTTTTTAATTTGGGTGATACAGAAAGTAAATATGCATTTGCGCTAATGCAAGAGTGCCGTAACAATGGAATAAGCTGCGAATTATTTTATGAAAGCAGCAAACTTGAAAAGCAGTTTAAATACGCCGACAAAAAAGATATTCCCTTTGCGATAATTATTGGCTCCAATGAAATGCAACAGAAAAATTGCATCGTAAAAGATCTGGCCAAAGGAGAACAACAAAAGATACCTGCAAGTGAATTATGTTCCTTTTTGAAAAATAATTAAGTTACTTTATAAAACTTTTGAAAGTAACACAAACAACCCTTCCTTACTTTTATAAAAATAAATCACATGAAAAATCTATTTAAATCCGCACTCCTTTTTTGTTTGGTGGCATTTCTATTTTCATCATGCGGCAAAAAAAATGAGGAAGGAAAAATGATTCCTGAAAGCGCCGTGTTTGTGGCGCAGGTAAATATGAAGTCTGTAAGTGAAAAACTTTCATGGAATGAAATAAAAGAAACCAGTTGGTACCAGAAAGCCTACTCGGATTCATCAACTCCTCAATGGCGAAAAAAAATTCTTGATAATCCTGCAACCAGCGGAATAGATTTTAACAGCAGCCTTACTTTTTTTATAAACAAAAGTTCAGGGTCCGACTACTATTACGTGGTGGAAGGAAAATTAAAAAGCGAAAAGGATTTTGAGCAGTTCAATAAAAATTTTGATCCTTCTCAAACCATAAAAAAATCGGGCGACATCAGTATTCTTACTTTAAAAGATAAAAATGTAGTAGGCTGGAATGACAGCTATTTTGCTTACGTAATGAACTCCGCCACCACTGCTTCGGAAATGTATTCATGGAACGATGCAGACGGCAACCAGACTGGCATAGCGCCCGATGATAACAGTGAAGACCTGGCAACTTTTTGCGCTAAACTCTTTTCTTTAAAAGCCGACAGCAGCCTGGCAAAAAATGATAAATTCAGCAATTTATTAAAAGAAAAAGGCGACCTGCATTTTTGGCAAAACACGGAAGAAATCATGAAAGGTATTCCCAATATGGGAATGCTCGGCATGTTGAAATTAGATGTCTTCTTTAAAGACAACATCAGCACTTTTAGCGTTAGCTTCGACAAAGGGAAAATTGAAATTGACCAAAAAGGATATGCCGGAAAAGAACTTACCGATTTCATGAAAAAAAATAAAGGTTCTAAAATCAATACCGACATGATCAAAAATATTCCATCCCAAAATGTGTTTGGAATTTTCGCAATGAATTTTAAACCGGAAGCCATTAAAGAATTAATTCAACTTACCGGTACCGATGGTATGGTGAATATGTATTTGCAACAGTTAGGATTTAGCCTGGACGATTTATCAAAAGCCAATAATGGCGACCTGTTGGTGGCTTTAAGTGATTTTAAAATGAAGACCGATTCTGTTACTGATGGAGACGACAAAGGGAATACCCTGAACACTACCGGCTATACAAAACCAGATGTAAACTTTATTTTTTCGATGGGTGTAAAAGATAAACCGAGCTTTCAGAAAATAATAAATGCCGGTAAAAAAATGAGCGCTGAAATGGGGAAGGATACGTCCCTGACATTTGCTTTGAACGATAAATTTTTCGCCTTTAGTAATTCTAACAGTTTGACTACACAATACCTTGCAGGCAACAATAATAAATTTGATTTTATGGATAAAATCAGTGGGCAACCGATCGCATTTTTCCTGGATCTTCATAAACTGTTATCCGAAGTCGCCACAGGAAAGATCCGCAACGCAGACGACAAAGCCTTACTGGATCAGAGTTTGAAGATATGGAATACTGTTACCATGGCCGGCGGTGATATAAAAGAGGATGCCTTTACCTCCAAAACAGAAGTGAACCTTATAGACCAAAATACAAACAGCCTGAAACAACTCAATCATTATTTTGATGAGATGTTTAAAATAAATGAAGCAAAAAGAGCACGCAATGTGCCTGTTAAAAACTTAGATTCTCTGCTAACCCCGCCGCCCATAGATACCGTTAAAGTTCAATAAGATTTTATGCAAAGTTTTAAAAAGAAGAAGTCATGCAGATAGAGCTGCGAAAGGTAGTACCCGATTATATTGAAATTGAAAAGAGAAAAGATTCGGACGTGTGGGATCAAAGTGTTGTTATAGAAAAGGGGACCCATCTGCATATTGTGGCGCCATCCGGGAGCGGCAAAACCTCTTTAATACATTTTATTTATGGATTAAGAAGAGATTATGCAGGAACCATTCTTTATGATGACGGAAATATTAAAAAACTTTCTGCCGAAAGTTTTTCTTCATTCAGGCAAAATAAAATAAGCATTATCTTCCAGGATTTAAGATTGTTTGAAGACCAGACGGTGAGAGAAAATATTGAAATAAAACGGAGGCTAAATCCGTATCACCAACCCGAAGCCATTGAGGTAATGGCCGAAAGGCTCGGCATACCCACCAAGCTAAATCAACCTGCAAAAACATGCAGCTACGGCGAGCAGCAACGCATCGCCATTATCCGTTCACTTATGCAGCCTTTTGATTTTTTATTACTGGACGAACCCTACAGTCACCTTGATGATGTCAATAGAAAAAAGGCAATGGAGCTTATTTATGAAGAGTGCGAAAAGCGGGGAGCAGCAATGGTTTTCGCAGATCTAAAACCACTTGATTTGTTAAAAGGAGAGAAGGTTGTTTATCTGTAAAAGAAGAAATGAGAGTAGAAGGTTTATTGATAAATTAATGGATCAGTCAATCCGTGAAAAGTCAATTCGTGTAATTCGTGCAAAAAGGATTCGTGTTATTTGTACAAAAAAATTCGTGTAAAAAAATACGTGCTATAAATGCCATTATCATATAAAAATATCAAGTCCTTACTTATTTCCGGGGAAAATGTTTTCTCCAAATGGCTGGGTTATTTTGGATTAGGAATCGGCGTATTGTTGTTGCTGGTATCCATGCAAATGTTTATCAACATTCAACAATTACTGAGGGAAAACAGCCCGCGAAAAAACGGCTACGATTTTATTTCCATTTCCAAAACTATCACCAACGAAAATATGGGAAAGGACAATCGCTTTACTGAGGCAGATTTAAACCAGCTAAGATCCGTTCCGCAAATAGAAGCGGTTTCTCCATTGATCGCCAATCAGTTCAGGGTGCGCGCTACTGCCGGAGATATTCTCCCCTTTAGCACTGATCTTTTTTTGGAAAGTCTCGACAATGATTTTATTGATACGGTGCCTCCTAATTTTACGTGGCAACCGGGGCAAACCGTAGTACCCATTATTTTCTCTTCCGATTTTTTAGAGATGTATAACGTGTTTGCGCCGGCGCAGGGACTGCCGCAGCTTTCAGCGAAAACCATTTCTTCTGTTAACCTTATTTTAGATTGTTCAGGGCCCGGCGGAATGCAATATTTTAAGGGAAATATTGTGGCACTAACCGACCGGATCAATTCTATCCTGGTTCCTAAATCATTTATGAGCTGGAGCAATATGCGTTTCAGCGGAGATACGGTCATGCACGCTTCCAGGGTTTACCTTAAAACAAAAGATGCCAATGATCCGCAGCTCATTTCTTATTTGGATCAACAGAATTATCATTTAAATAAAGACAAAATAAAATTCAGCCGCATAAAAAGTATTTTACAAAATATTGTAAGCGCCTTAGGCGTATTCGGCATTCTTGTAATCGGTCTTGCTTTAATGCTTTTTTCATTTTACCTGCAGTTAATGATTGCAAAGAGTAAAGACAATTTAAAGTTGCTGATGATCCTTGGATACTCTCCTGAATGGCTTGCAAAAAGTGTAGCCAAAACGTGGCTGCCGGTTTATTTATTTCTTATAACGGTGGCTTTGGTTATCACCCAATTGCTTCATGTGTTATTTCGCCATCTCTCTTTCGTAAATAAAGGGAACCTGTCGCCATTGCTGCATTGGAGCGTTTGGCTCATAGCCTTATTTTTACTTGCACTAACTATGTTTATCAATCTGAGGTTGGTGAAGAAAGAATTGAAAAATATTCTCTGAAACCTTTTTATTGTATAGAAAATTTTTAGTCAGTGGCAAACTCCATCCTTATAGTGATGGAGCCTGTTTTATTTCTGCTGGAAGTATTGAAAGTGCCGCCATAGCTGAAATCTTCATCGCTGTTTTTCCCTGTGATCTGAAAAACACCGAGGGTGGCTTTCTTCAATTTGCCCAAAGAGTTGCCTGCATTCTTTGCAATTATTTCCGCTCTCTTTTTGCCATCAGCGCTCGCTTTCGCCAAAAGATCCATTTTCACTTCGGTTAGCTTGGTATAATAAAATAACGGAGACGAGGAATTAAATTCAATTTCTTTTTCAATTAATTCAGTAGCCTCTCTTGAGATCTGTGCAATCTTATCCACATTAGAAGATTCAACTTTTACATTCTGAGTAAGATTGTATCCCGTAAATATCTGGCCAAGAGACCTGCCGTTCTCATCCGTTTTATAATTGAATTCCTTATTAATATTTACAGAGGAAAATTCCAGTTCATTGCTGCTGATCCCTTTACCACTGAGGTAAGCGCGTATAATATTCTCGTCATTTTTCAGTTGCGCGTAGGCGCTTTTTAAGTCCATAGATTTTCTTGAATAAGATCCTCTCCATACAATTAAATCACTCACAAAATCATTTTCAGCAGAGCCTGTAACCGTAATGGTTTCCATGGCTGTTGACCTGTATTTATAGGCATTCCCTAAAATAAATAATCCAATTATGAATGAAATGCCGATAACAAGAAATGAAATGTTTCGCATAAAAATTCTGTTTATTACGATTTAAAGATACTGTTTTGAGTTAATACCGGACGGATATTGGATATTTGATTCTGGATACCGGATACTTGATTCCTGGTACTTGATTCTTGATACTTGGTACTTGCTTCCTGATACCTTATTCCACATTTTCAAAAATCATGGCAGCACCCTGCCCCACTCCCACGCACATGGTTGCCAATCCATAACGTACGCTCCTTCTTTTCATTTCATACAATAAGGTAGTGGCAATGCGCGCACCGCTGCAGCCCAGGGGATGGCCGATTGCAATGGCCCCTCCGTTTACATTTACTTTTTCAATATCAAGGCCCAGATCATGGATGCAGGCAATAGATTGCGAAGCAAATGCTTCATTTAATTCAATGAGGTCCATATCACTAACGGTGAGGCCTGCACGTTGTAATGCTTTTTGCGTAGCTGCCACAGGCCCTATCCCCATGATGGCAGGGTCAACGCCAGCAACAGCCATACTTACCACACGGGCCATAGGTTTTACATTATATTTTTCAATAGTCTTCTTACCCGCAAGCATCAGCATTGCTGCTCCGTCATTAATTCCGGAAGAGTTTCCTGCGGTAACAGTTCCTTCTTTCAGAAACGCCGGCCTCAATTTCAAAAGCTTTTCCAGGGTGGTATGCCGCGGATGTTCATCCGTATCAAAAACAATCTTTTCCGTTTTATTGGAGACAATTTCTACCGGCACAATTTCATCTTTCCACTTCCCCGCGGCAAAAGCGGCAAAATATTTTTGCTGACTTTCAAAGGCAAATTCATCCTGGGCGTGCCTGGATATTTTCCATTGCCTTGCCACATTTTCAGCAGTCTCGCCCATGGAAAACGGATAATATTTTTCAATTAATTTTTCATTGGGAAAACGCCACCCTATTGTGGTATCATACATTTCCGCTTTTCTGCTGAAAGCACTCCCGGCTTTGCTCATTACAAAGGGGGCACGGCTCATGCTTTCCACGCCTCCCGCCAAATAAATACTTCCATCTCCACACTTAATGGCACGAGATGCATCCATGATGGCCTGGAGCCCGCTGGCACATAAGCGGTTCACCGTATTGCCTGCAACCGAAACCGGCAGGCCCGCCAGCAAAGCCGCCATACGCGCCACATTGCGATTGTCTTCACCCGCCTGGTTGGCATCGCCAGCAATAACATCTTCTATTTCATTTACTTCAATTTTTCCATTCCTATTTACCAAAGCAGTGATTACAAGCGCCAGTAAATCATCAGGCCGGGTAGCGCTTAATGCACCTCCGTACTTGCCTACAGCAGTTCTTAGTGCATCAACAATATATACTGATTCCATTTCTCTTAAAGATTTTAATGTATTGCAAGATAATTTGTTTCAATTAATCTGACGGTCCCAGTCTGTTTGATAATATCAATCAATTCATGCCAACCTGTTAGATAGGCCCTTCTGATTGGTCTTTTTAACAATTATAACCCTTCAACAATTCAACCAATTAATACATCTTTGCGAAATGAACGCTCAAAAAAATATTAGAACGCTGTCTCTTGAAGAA
>JBDSOE010000212.1:0-12648 GCA_039915005.1 Ginsengibacter sp. | reverse complement strand
TTGCAATTAGAAAATATGCCCCGTGGTGTTATCGGCAATCTTGCAAAATCTATCTTACAAATTGAAAAAAACAATCTAACGCTGGCTAAGGCAGCCGAAGAAATTGGGAAGGGCAATTTTAATGTAGTCGTTACACCCCGGAGTGAAGAAGATCTGCTTGGAAAGTCTATAAAAAAAATGAAACAGGATCTTCTAAAATTTAATTCGCAAAAAGATGCTATTCAAAGGCAAACGCTTCAACTGGTGCACCAACGTGATGAATTTTTCAGCATGACCAGTCATGAATTAAAAACGCCCGTTACCTCTTTGAAAGCTTACTCACAACTGTTATTGATGGATGCGTACACCACGGATATCAAGGAGCGGAAAATTTTACTGGAGAAAATGGATAAGCAGATCAATAAGTTGGTAACCCTCATCAACGATTTACTCGACGTTTCCCGGCTTCAGTACGGTCAATTGAAATACAATAAAAAGCCGGTAAAACTTAACCAACTGGTAGCGGAAATAATAAGTGAAATTCAAATGACAACTACGGAACATAAAATTATATTTCAAAAAAATATGAATGCAACCGTACTTGCCGACCACGACCGCCTTGGGCAGGTAATAAATAATTTATTGGTCAATGCCGTAAAATATTCGCCTGATTCGTTGGAAATTATTGTACGATTAAATAAAACGGATAAAGCCGTCGTTTGTTCCATTAAGGATTTTGGACATGGTATCAAAGAAGAAGAACAGAAAAATATCTTTGAAAGATTTTACCGCGTTGCGGGAGACAATCTCAATACCTATCCCGGCCTGGGCTTAGGGCTATTTATTTCAAAAGAGATCATAGAAAAACATGATGGTAAATTGTGGGTCCAAAGTGAGTACGGAAAAGGAAGTACGTTTTATTTTGAACTTCCACTTACGGAATCATAGATCATCTTTGAAACTGTAGCCATTGCATTTACAGCCGCGCTTTCATCCTCCAGGTTTTTTGACAATAACACCAACACATATTTTTTACCGTCGGGAAGGAAAACAATTCCTGAATCGTGCCGAACGCCGGTAATAGAGCCGGTTTTGTGCGCTACTTTTACTTTCATCGGAAGCATGGCCGGAATTATTTCATTGTGCTCCTGATCTGATAAAATTTTGATCATTTCCTGAGAAGCCATTTTGGATACCGCTTTTCCCCGTGCAATTCTGGTAAATATCAGCATAAGATCGTAAGCAGTGGTAGTATTGTTTAGTCTTTTGTCATAAGCTTTTTCATCTTCCACACCCCGTAGAATATGTATTTTGGTTGCTCCCATTTTACGCATGGTTTGCGTTACATTTTTTGCACCAATCCTGTCTATGATAAGGTTTGTCGAAAGATTACTGCTTGCAATAATCATTTCGTACATCAGTGAGTACAGCGTTCTTTTTTCACCAAGATGCCTGTAAATTTTTGTCTCACTGTCGTTGGCAGAATCAAGTTGGTAAATACTACTGTCCACTATGCTTTTAAATTCATTTTTAATAACGAGAGAATCCTGCAAAGAAAATTTTCCTTCATTGGCCTGTTTAAAAACTTCGATCATAACCGGAGTTTTCATAGTGCTGGCCGCGTGAAAAATTTCCTGCTCATTTATTAATAATTCTTTCCCCGACACAAGATTTTTAAAAGCTACAGCAAACGTTCCTTTTTGTTTTTTTAACTGCTCTGTAATGTTTAATTTTAAAGAATCCAATGAGGTTTTAGATTGCGCAATGGATAAATCGGAATGGAATATTGAAAAAAGAAGAACAAGGGGGATCAAACTTTTCATACCTCAAAATAAAGTATTTATAGTAAAAGAGAAAGTTTGGTTGGTTTATTAAATTTTCCTTTTTTTTTAATTATTCACATAAAGACATATAAGGTTGATAACGGGTTATTGGTTCAATTATTGATGGCGAACTCTATTAGGTTTAAACCCATACGTAATTATGAAAAAAGTACTTGTAGTTGATGATAATAGTGATATTCTCTGGGTAGTGGAGATCATTTTAAAAAGATATGGGTTTGATGTAATATCCACTTTAAAGGGCGAGGAAGTGATGTCAAAAACCAGAATGTACAACCCCCAGCTTATTTTATTAGATGTGTTTTTATCTGGTATAGATGGTATAGAAGTCTGTAATACTTTAAAATCTACACCCGAAACCAAAGATATTCCTGTTATCATGTTCTCAGCCCATACCAATTTGCAGGATGTAATGAAATTTTGTAAGGCAGACGATTTCGTAGCCAAACCTTTTGACTCCAATGAGCTGGTAAAAAAAATAAATTACCAGATAAACGTTCACGGGGAATTATAATTCTTTTAGGTTATCAGCTAAAAGTAATCTTTTCAATCATTTAGATTTTATTGGAATCTTTGCGAATTGAGGATATTTTATCCTTTATTGTATCTTAATATCCCCAATTAATAGAAAACATATAAAAGGCCTTACCTGTTAAAACGAATAGAATAGGCGCTTCTCCCCTTCCTGTATTTTATAAATACAAATCCTAAATTTTATTCCGAAATTTAAAGAACTAATTATACTATATGGCACCCGTTATGGTTTTACTGTTTCTCGCATTTGCCATCCTTTTTTTTATCTTTTATAAAAAGCCAAAGAAAAAGATTATTCTTCCGGAAAATTATAAAGAAATATTACTCAGGCAGGTTCCTTTTTATAAAAGACTTACCCATCAAAATAAAATAAAATTTGAAGAAAAGATTAAAGAGTTCCTAAGCTATGTTCGTATTGAAGGAATTGATACGTCGGTTGATGAACTTGATAAGCTGTTGGTGGCTTCCAGCGCGGTTATCCCCATCTTTGGCTTTCCACAATGGAAGTACTACAATCTGAAAAGTGTACTGTTGTATCCTAATTCATTTAACAGGGAAGAATTTTTAGCGCTAGGCTATGAGAAAAATACTTTGGGTATGGTAGGCACTGGCCCCATGCAGGGAATGATGATTTTGTCGAAGCCGGCTTTGCATTATGGATTTAATAATGAAGGTGGAAAAGAAAATACCGGTATCCACGAATTTGTTCATTTGCTTGATAAAGAAGACGGCGATGTGGATGGGTTGCCCGAAGCATTGCTAAACAGAAAATATAACAGTCAATGGCTGGAACTTGCCAATAAAAATATGGAAGCCATCTTAAGTGGCCGCTCTGATATAAACAGTTATGGAGCCACCAATAACGCCGAATTTTTTTCAGTAGCTTCCGAATATTTTTTTAACAGCCCGGAATTATTTAAAGAAAATCATCCTGAACTTTATAACCTCATGATAAAAATATTTCAGGTTCCCGAATGAATATTTTTTATAGGGTAAAAGAAAAAGATACTATTTAGCGAATTATTTTTTGGTCGTTTTGTATTTTGCCGATACCTCGTCCAGCATGTTTTTGAACTTTTGAATATCAGGATCGTAGCCATAGCCCTCCGGCTTCAGGCGGTTTTCATTGGCATCCAGGAAAAAATAATAAGGCTGTGTATTCGCATTATATTTTGAAACCTGCAAATCAGCATTCTTATCACCAAGTGTGGTAACTTTTTGATTTAATGCTTTGGAGAAATATTCTTCACCCGGCTGAAGATCTACGCCTTTGTGTACATCAACATAGAGAGAAGCAATCACAAAATTTTCTTTTAATCTTTTCATTACTTCAGGATCGCTCCAAACCTGTCCTTCCATTTTGCGGCAGTTCACACAATTGATACCTGTAAAATCGAGCATCAAAGGCTTTTCTAATTTTCGCGCTACAGCCAATGCTTCATCATAATCAAAATAAGTAACCATTCCATATTTGGTAACCACTTCCGGTTCAAATATTCTCATTCTGTCATAATATTTTACAGGATGCGGTAAGCCTGTTTCCTGTGAATCTGTATGGATCGTACCAGTAGTATTGCCCGCGGGTGAAGCCGTAAAATCCTGTGTTCCCATCGGTGGCACAAAGGCACTGATACCCTTTAGTGGGGCACCCCATAGGCCGGGAACCATATACACGGCAAAAGAAAAGGACGCAATGGCAAAGAATAATCTGGGGATGCTTATATAAGGAATATCAAAATCATTTTTAGGCAGTTCATCGTCATGATGAAATTTAAGTTTTCCTAAAAGATACATGCCCAGCAATACAAAAATTACAATCCACAAACTGATAAATACTTCGCGATCAAGAATGCGCCATCCTTTTGCCAGGTCGGCATTGGATAAAAATTTTAAAGCCAGCGCAAGTTCCAGAAAGCCTAAAGTTACTTTTACTGCGTTCAGCCATCCGCCTGCTTTTCCCAACACATTCATGGCACCCGGAAAGAAAGCGAAGAAGGCAAATGGTAAAGCGAGCGCCAGAGAAAAACCAAACATACCAATGAGTGGGCCGTAGTAATTTCCTCTTGATGCAATCACCAGCAAATTACCAATGATAGGACCTGTGCATGAAAACGAAACGACCACGAGGGTGAGCGCCATAAAAAATATTCCCATAAAACTACGGGTGCTGGCTTTGCTGTCTGCTTTATTGGACCATGAACTGGGCAAGCCAATTTCAAAAGCGCCTAAGAAAGAAATACCAAAGATTAAAAATATCAGGAAGAAAATAATATTGGCGATCCAGTTGGTCGCTAAATTATTTAAAGCGGCAGGCCCAAATATTACTGTGATCAAAAAGCCCAGTAAGGTAAATATTATAATGATGGAGGTGGAATAGGAAATGGCATTCTTAATTCCCTCCGCCCTGTTCCTGCTTCGTTTGGTAAAAAAGCTTACCGTTACCGGAATCATCGAATAGACGCACGGCGTAATTAAAGCGAGCAAGCCGCCGGCAAAAGCAGTGAGAAATATCCACCACAAAGATTTGGTAGCTACCGTGCCACCGTCATTCGCCTGCTTTATTTCTGCCCCATTATCGTTAACACTAACTGATGAAGCTTCCGGCAAAATAAATAACTGAAAAGCTTCTTCTTCCGGTAAATAATTATCTCCCTGCTGGTACATGTAACTGATAGCTCCTTTCAGCAGGAAACTATCTTGGGGTGATGCGTTAATTTTCTGAAGCCATTCCACCGAATCGGTAAAAAAATGTACTTCACTTTGTAAGGAAGGATCCAAAGCATTTTGAATCACTTCTTTATGAGAAATGGAATCTTTCAACCGCGGGCTTACAGATGAATCGAAGCGGATGGAAGAGTACATAATATCATCAGGCGACTTTTGCAATGAGAATAATTTTATTCCCGGCGCTATTTTCCCTTTGATGGAAAGCATTACTTCATGGTCATTCAGTCGTTGAGAACTGTAAGAAAATTTTATGAGAGAAGTATCCTGCGAAAAAACATTTCCTGCAAAAAAAAGAAACAGCAGGAAAACACAAATCCTTGAAAGATGGTTCATTAAAAAACAATTAATTATTTAAGCGCAACGGTAAACTTTTTGGTAGAAGGCGGCAGGCATTGCTTATCATCACATGTCATAAAATCCACAGCCACATCCACAGATGTTTTTACATTGGCCTTCAATTTAACCACCTGCACAAAGTCCACTTTATTGGAAAACTGTTTTACATCTACACCAAAAAGAGGCTCATGTCTTTTCTCCAGTTTGCCTATTTCTTTTGTGATACCTTGCCGTACAAGCAATGGATTTTTTGTAAATGAAATGGTAGTAGGAACAGGCCCGCCATCAGGAGTAGTCTGTGAATAAATATGCCAGCCGGCAGGCATAGTTGCGGTTAAGCGAATCTCGTAAGTTTTATCTGCGATCTTTTTGGAAGTAGCCGCCCACGCTACCGGGTTCTTCACCATTTGTGCAAAGAGCATATTTGAAAACATAAGTAAAAGTGCGGCAGTAACTATTTTTTTCATTGATTTATTTTTATTATCAGGCTCATTTTTGAATTTGTAAAACCTGGATGCAATTTAATCAAAAACTTCCGATCCCTTTTTTAACAGCGTCATTATCAAGGTTAATTTAATGATAAAAGGACTAGATAATTCTCTTTGTCTTTCATTTGATCACTCACCCATTTCATTACTAAATCAAAAAAAAATCTCTTCTTCGGTATAAGCCGGGGCAATTTCTTTCTTCCGGCAAATAGTAAAGATTGAAAAAAAATTATTTTTCCGGAGAAATTAGCCCTATCATCTTTGAATGGATCACTGCTTCTGCGCTGTGTTCAAAATAACAACAGGCCACACCCCTGTTCTGAATTGTATCAATGAGGGCTTGTGCTTTTTTATTATTGGGCGAATGGATACGACGAATATAAACGGCAACTATTTTTCCCGGAAAATGTGACACAATGGATGAATATATTTCGGGATCTTGTTGCGAATCATCACCCAGTAAAATAAATTGTAAACTCGGATAAGCTTCAATGATCCTCACGATGCGCATAAATTTCGTGGCATGGTTATTTTGCCCCGAGCTCCAAAAATCTTTCAATCTTTTTATTTGTCCTAAAAGAAAAATTCCATCGGGCAATTTATTAAAGTGCGCAAATTCTACCACAAAATCGTACAGGTTCCATTCGCTGCTGGACACATAAAAAAAGGGATTGGTATTATCGCCTTTTTGCCTGCCCCGCGCCAGTTGCTGGTAATGATGTATAACGCCATCAAAGAATTTTCTTGTTCTCTCATTTTTAGTAAATAAAACATACAACCGTCTTCGGATTCTTGATGAATGAGAAATTAAAAAGGTATCATCAATGTCAGAAATGAAAGCATATTGAGAAGCAAATGGGATATAAATGCGTCCCTGCCCCGAAACCGTATGCACCTGCCAGTCTGCTTCTTTTAAATGAACTGAAACACTATGCCATCCCGGATTTTGCTTCAATTCCGGAAATATTTCAAACCTAAAAAAACCATCTTTCCCGGTATGGGTTTCATAAGTTTCCTTCCCCCACTCTATGGCTATTTTTGCCTGTGAAAAAGGTACCACGCAAAACAGTCGGATAATGGAAAAAAAATTAGTAACCCAGTTTTGGCGATACGTTTTCCTTGGCATAGGGCTTAGTTTTAAAACATGCCCTATCACTATTACTTTTTCATCATTGCCATATCCGTTATAGACTTTTATTACAGGACGGTTGCAAAGCCTCAACCAAAAATATATTTTATGTTTTATCTTTTTAAACAAGGAAATCTTCTTTTCTTTATACAGCAATTTTTTTTATACCTTATCATACAAAGATAGAATGCTACCGTCTTCACCATTGAATATATTATTTATTGTAAACCCTGTATCCGGCGGGAAGAATAAGATGGATTGGGAGCCTGTGATCCGCGATTATTTTAAACCACTCCCCCATCGCATTGCCTTTTTTATTTTAACCGGGAAAGATGATTCTTCTTTTATCCAAAAAAATATTAAAGATTTTGCTGCGCATCGATTGGTGGCCGTTGGTGGCGATGGAACCATATCGCTCGTTGGAAAATTATTGTCCGGCTCCGGAATTCCGATGGGAATTTTGCGGGGAGGCTCTGCCAATGGAATGGCAACGGAATTAAATATTCCGGCGAATACAACAGAAGCGCTTGATATCATTGTATCCGGCAATATTCAAACATGTGATGCGATCCGTATTAATGAAAATGATTTTTGTTTTCATTTAAGTGATGTGGGTCTCAATGCGCTGCTAATAAAATATTTTGATGAAAGCAAATTCCGGGGCATGTGGAATTATGCGCGTATGCTTTTAAAAGCGTTGATAAATAAACGCCTCATGCTCACATACCTAAAAGCTGACGGTTTAGAGGAAACCATTTCTGCGTATATGATAGTGATAGCCAATGCCAGTAAATATGGCTCTGGTGCGGTTATCAACCCCGGATCTACTATCAACGATGGAAAATTTGAACTGGTAATTGTAAGAAAGATCGCTCTTACGGAATTTATTAAATTGTTCTGGAGTTATAAAACTTTTAATCCGGCCAAAGTAGAAATTTTTAAAACCACCAAAGTAGAGATATCTTCAATGAGGAAAATTCATTTCCAGGTGGACGGCGAGTATAAAGGAAAAGTAAAAAAAGTAAATGCGGAAATTATTCCTTTGGCATTACATTTATTGGTAAAATAATTCAACCCTTATTCCTCACATTGGCTGCAATCGTCTTAATATATTTTTTTGTGAACGATTTATAGCAATCCATTTTTAGTTTGTGAGTATTTATTTATGAGGAAGAAGGAAGAAGTTTTTACTCACAAGCGTCGCCAGTCTTCAACCTATGGCAATACGTTACTAATAATTCCTGAATAATGAATTATCTGATTCTTAGTAGGGCTATATTATTCCAACTTCCTCAAATAATTCTTAGTTAGTAAAAAAGAAATTATACATTGTGTTTTGAAATATTGTTTTTAAAAAGGATCAACTTTTAAATCTGACCTAATAAAAACCTCTTTTTTAAAATATGTAGATTACCATATTTCTATATTGATATTATAAACCTGAACGTACCTGATTGATTTATTATTTGAATTATTACCTTGGAGCAATATCCTGTTGATTAATTATAGACCTTATTAGAACTTTTTGTTTTTCGATTTTTTTTTGAATTTAAATCATAAAATAACTGATCGAAACTTAGTATAGTTCATGGATAATACCGGATATAAAATATCTACAACGTTACAGTCGGATGCTCATTACATAACTTGTCATGCAGTAGAAGAATCGGATGGCAAATCCATAATTGTAAAATTACTTAAGAACCCGTATCCTACTTCACACGCTTTGAGCAGGTTCAGAAATGAGTATGAGATACTGAATAAAGCCCGGCATCCCAATATTGTCAACGCTCTTCGGATGGAGCCCTATCAAAATAGTATTGCTATTATATTGGAAGATGTTCAAGGATGCTTACTTCGTGAATACACGGATCATAAACCTGTAGATTTTAGTACATTTTTTTCCATTGCTATTCCTTTGGTGGATGCGATAAAATTTTTACACCAAAATCACATCATCCATAAAAATATTAATCCGTCAAACATTATAATTGAAACACTTACCAGCCAGCCTAAGCTTTCAGGCTTCACCATTGCAGATGAACTTTCACGCGAGGCCCAACAACCTAATTCCAGAGAACTCTCCTTAGCGGATCTATCTTATATCTCTCCTGAACAAACAGCGAGAATGAACCGGACCATTGATAACCGGACAGATATTTATTCATTAGGGATCGTATTTTATGAATTACTTACCGGGAGTACGCCTTTTTTTGCCGGCGACCCTATGGAAATCATTCACAGTCATATTGCAAAACAACCCAAGCCAGCCAATAAAGTAAGGAAAGATATTCCCGGAGTCCTTTCAAATATCCTTTCACGGTTATTGTCTAAAAGCGCTGATGACCGCTACCAAAGCGCAGCAGGCTTGCTTGATGATCTCCGGCAATGTAGCGGAGAATATGAAACAACTTCCACCATATCAAATTTTAACCTTGGGGCAACCGACATTTACGACCAGATCAGGATTCCTGATAAACTATATGGAAGAACGGATGAACTCAATCAGTTGCTTGCGTATTATAATAATGCAGCCAAAGGCGGATCAGAAGTAGCCCTGGTTTCAGGGTATTCCGGCGTAGGAAAATCGAGACTCGTAAGCGAGGTGAAAAAACTCGTTTACCAGGAAAAGGGATATTTTATCAGTGGTAAATTTGATCAATTCAAGCGAGATGTCCCTTTAAGATCATTGTTGCAGGCTATGAGCGAATTAATCCGCCTGATCCTCGCTGAAAATGATGAGCGGATGCTCGAATGGAAAGAAAAATTGGTGGAAGCGCTATCACCAAACGGGAAAATAATAACAGATGTAATTCCCGAAGTTGAATTATTGATTGGCCCGCAGCCCACGGTTTCCGAACTGCCCCCCATGGAAGCCAATAACCGGTTCAATATAATTTTTAGCCGCTTTGTAAAAACTTTTACAAAACCAGAGCATCCGCTTTGTATATTTCTGGATGATCTGCAATGGATAGATTCCGCTACCCGGCAATGGATAGAAACACAATTAACACTGGAGGAGCTTAATTCTTTCATGCTTATTGGCGCTTACCGTGATAATGAAGTATCGGCTTCTCATCCTTTAATGCTAATGCTGGATCGTCTTCGCCAAAATGGAATTTCTATTGGTGAGATTAATCTGCAACCCCTGAACAAAGAAACACTGAATCAAATGGTAGCAGATGTGTTGGTAACAGAGCCCCTTTTGTGCAACGATCTTTCAGACCTGGTGTATCAGAAAACTAATGGCAATCCTTTCTTTACACGTCAATGTCTGCTTACGCTTTATGATGAAAATGCAATTTATTTTGATTCTGAAACTATTCAATGGAAATATGTACTTGAAAAAGCACGTAATGTTGCTATAAGTAACAATGTACTGGAACTGATGCTGGATCAGATAAAACAGCTTTCACCAGCGGTGCAGAAAATGCTGAAAATTGCATCGTGCGTCGGAAACCAATTCAGTATTAATCTGGTAAACCAAATCAGTGAACAGGAATTGGAAACTACAACAGAACAGATTTCAATAGCTGTTCAGAAAGGATTGGTACTCCCGGTTTATTCCTGGAATAAAGATGAAATTGAAGAATATAAATTCCTGCATGACAGGGTGCAGCAGGCTACGGCAATTTTATTAACCAGTTCCGAAACTAAATCCATCCGGTTAAAAACCGGAAGGATACTCCTGGAAAGCGCTTCTGCTTATGATACCGAAGATAAAATTTATGATATTGCTGACCATCTTAATTATGCAGGCGATTTAATTACCACTGACGAAGAAATTCAGAAACTGGTGGAAGTAAACCTTGCAGCCAGTGCACGGGCTAAAAATGCTACCGCCTACGAACCTGCCTTGCATTACATAAAACAATCAATGGATTTGGTAGCAGCCGCTACCTGGGATCAAACCGCTGATACCACCAGTAAATTGCTCTTACAAAGAGCGGAGTGTGAACACCTTAATGGGAACAATGAGGTTGCTGAAACCTACTATGACCAGGCGATTAATAAAACTGAAGGGGTTTTGAGTAAGGCCAGGGTTTACCAACGTAAAATTCATTATTATAATAATCTCAGGCAATTTAATGATGCCTATAAAACAGGACGTACGGCAGTAAAAATGCTGGGAGTGAGCCTCCACTCCAGGTTTATTCCTCCTCTATTTGGGAAAGACCTGGTAGTAAACCAGTTTTTAATGGGAAGAAAAAAGATCAGGGATATCCTTTACATGAAGGAAATGGCTGATGAAAATCTCCGCATGGCCATTTTGTTGATGGCTACTTTTGCCCGATCGGCTTACCAGATAAAACCGGAATTATGCATTGCCGTTTGTACCAAAATGGTAAACATTTGCCTCAAACACGGCAATACAGAAGGAGGGTTTATCGGTTACCTCGCCTTTGGCCCCATCTTCCAGGGAGCCATCCTTAACCGTAAACAAAAAGGGTTTGATTATGGCCAGCTCATACTTGCACTGGTAGAAAAATACAAAAGTCAGTTTTATAAAGCGGAGACCAATTTTGTGGTGGGTTATTTTGCCATACCCTGGCGGCGGCCGGCCACAGAAATGGAACAATACTGGCAGGTTGCTTACGAGGCCGGATTAGAGGTAGGAGATTTTTTTCACACAAGTTGCGCCTCCTGCGGTACCATACAAAGTTATTATATGCGCGGAGTAGGGTTTACTGACATCATGAGCGCATCAGACCGCTACATCGAGTTTCTAAAGCGCATAAAAAATAACGAGGCAATTCTTACCATTGCATCAGTACAACAATCAATAAAAAACCTGCGGGGCGAAACCACATCAAAGATATCCTTTAGCAGCGCCGATTTTAATGAAGAAGAGTATGTGAAAAAACTGTCCGAATTCCACTCAAGACACTTTGCGCATTATTACTATATCAACAAAATGCAGACCCTTTATTTGTGGGGGGAATATCAAAAGGCCTATGAGATTTCATTGATATCAGACCAGTACCTAAAGGATTCTCCCGGGATGATGCATACTGCAGAACACTTTTTTTATAAAGCGCTTATTATTTGTGCGCTATTCAATGAATCTGGCAACAGGCAACGTAGAAAATGGAGAAGAACTTTACATAAAATAAGGAACAAATTCAGGAGCTATTCAAAAGGCTGCACCTCTAATTTTATGCATAAATATCAATTGATAGAAGCAGAGATCAGCCGACTGGATAAGAAATATGAATTAGCTGAGAATTACTACTACTCCTCAATTGAATCGGCTACAAAGTATGGGTACGCCAATATTCTGGCGCTGGCCAATTTAAGGGCAGGAGATTTTCATTTTAATTTAGGTCGCCAACGGTTGGCCGGATTCCACCTTAGGGATGCAAAGTACTCTTACAGAACTATGGGCGCTACCGCTTATGCAGATCAATTAATCCAACTCTACCCTGGATTATCAGAATTTGGAGAAGCGGAAAGTAACAGGCAGGTAGAAGACGCACAGCCCCAAACTTTAACGCTTAACAAAATGAAACCCGGTAACCTGGACCTTTCTACAATATTAAAATCATCGGAAGCCATATCTAGAGAGATCCGATTGAAGGACTTGCTGGGGAGTTTATTAAAAATTATTATTGAA
>JBDSOE010000173.1:0-12616 GCA_039915005.1 Ginsengibacter sp. | reverse complement strand
AAATTCCAAACCGGTTCTTATAATTTCAGAAGAGACTGGTTTTGCAAAAGCTGCTATCAAATCTTTCATTTAAAGCCACGAAGAAAATATAAGAGCTTACTTGAGTTCGGTTTATGTTGTAAAAATTGCCAATCAACAAACATTATACATGGAGAAGAACTTTCCATTGCTATCAGAAATGGAATTCCCGTTTCTGAAATAGCAGAATTGTTTAAAGAGAAAGATTCGGAAATGGAATTTTCGCTTACCCATAAAAGCAAGTATTTTCCAATGATGACCGGGTAATGTGAAAAATTAAAAAAGCTTTTGCGGATCATGAGGGCTTTTCAAAAAACAAATCCATCATCCAGATTACGCAGATAACTGCAGATACATTTTATTTATTCAAAGTTTTCATGCCGGCCTCTGTATATCGTAATCCGGATGCAGCATTTTTGGAAAACACTTCTTCGATCTGTTCCATATCTTTTGAATACAAATTAATATCAGCGGCCTTTATATTTTCTTCGAGGTATTTCACTCTTTTGGTTCCGGGGATTGGAAAAATAAAATCACCCGGTGCCATTACCCAGGCAAGCGCTAACTGAGAGGGCGTACAACCTTTTCCATTTGCAATCGTCTCTATCCTTTTTACTAATTCCAGGTTTTTATTAAAATTTTCTCTCTGGAAACGCGGAGAATTTCTGCGAAAATCATCTTTATCTAAATCTTCAAATTTCTTTATCTGGCCAGCCAGGAAACCTCGCCCGAGCGGACTATAGGCTACAAATGCAATCCCCAATTCTTTACATACGGATAAGAGATTGTCCTCTGGATCGCGGCTCCATAAACTATACTCGGTTTGTAAGGCGGAAATGGGATGTACGGCATTTGCCTTGCGAAGTGTTTCTGCGTTTACTTCGCTCAAACCTATTCCTCTTATTTTTCCTTCCTTTACCAATTGCGCCATGGCGCCTACCGTTTCCTCTATAGGTGTATCGGGGTCTTTCCGGTGCAAATAATATAAGTCTATCACCTCTACATTCAGTCTTTTCAAACTGGCTTCGCAGGCACTTCTTACATATTCCGGCTTGCCATTTATTCCTCTTGATTTTGGATTGGTAGGATCTCTGAGGATACCAAATTTTGTGGCCAGCGTGATTTCTTTTCTGAAAGGCTGAATGGCTTTTCCTACCAATATCTCATTCGTAAATGGGCCGTATGCATCAGCCGTGTCAAAAAAAGTAAGTCCTAATTCGTGCGCTTTTTGAATGGTTTTTATTGATTCTGTTTCGTTGGTTTCTCCGTAAAACTCGCTCATTCCCATACAGCCAAGCCCCAGCTCAGAGGCGCTTAATCCCTCGCGGCCTAAAGATTTTATTTTCATAAAAAAGATTTTTTTGAATGTTCAAACACAAAGCCGGGAATATGGATTTTAAAAACAGCTTATCGGTCCCGCATCATTTATATTGAGAATGATAATAAATATCAGGCATGCCGCAATTTTATTTTGCGAAGCTAAAATTTTTGAAGAAACCGAAAATTATTTGGAAACGTGTTTAATGGATAGCTGGAATTTGGTATTGAGGCTTATTTCGTAATTGTTATCTGCCATTATTTGTTTGGCGGCATCGTCTTCCATGATTACCTGTGCAAGGTGCATGGCCAATTCTGAGCCGCTTATTACGTTACCAACTTTGCCATCCGTAAGTTCAATGGTAAATTTATAGCCTGCTTTTCTGCCGGTGCCTGCTCTCTCGAAGTCAACCCTGTTAAGATCTAAAACCTGGTCCCCGGTATTTGCTTTTTTCATTAAAATTTTTACAATGGGCAGGTATTTTTTCCAGATATGATTGTACATGAAAGAAAGTTTATTTAATTTTTTTTTGGTGAGTAAAGCAAAGCCCGAAGGCAACAAAACAGGCAAATTACAAACATTAGTAACCTGAATATTTGTATAAAATTAAGGCAAATTTTCTATCAAGATGAAATAATTAGTTTTTTAGTAAAAATATGACGGTCCAATTTTATTAAATACCCTTCCAAAAAAATTAATTTTGGATTTTTAATTTCTGCATTTTCTCTTAAAACAGATTCAGTGTCCTCAAGGTATTGGCGTTCTTTTTCCATTTGTTTTCTATTTTAAAAAACAAAAAATCTTGCCTTTTTGTACCTTCTCAAATTTTATAATATTCTCCCTCAAACATTTATTAAATTTGTTGCTGTCAACAACTTTCAAATGGAATGGCATTTATAGATATTAAACTTCCAAAATCACTCTCAAAGGCATTGAACATTTCCGGGAGTTCCTCTCCCAAAAGGCAACAATTAAAAGTATTAGAAAAATTATTGAAGAAATCGAGGTTTACAGAATTTGGCCAAAAGTATCTTTTTGACCAGATACTTTTTAGCAGGCATCAGGGCAAAAACTTTCAGCACATTGTTCCCACTTTTGATTATGATACCATTTTTAAAGAGTGGTGGCACAGGGCGCTTGAGGGAAAATCGGATGTTTGCTGGCCGGGCGTTATTAAATTTTTTGCATTAAGCAGCGGCACCAGTGAATCTTCGAGCAAATACATTCCTATTACCAAAGAATTGATAAGAGCCAATACGCTTACCAGTTTTAAACAATTGTTAAGCCTGGCCTCGTACAATCATGTTCCCAAAAAATATGTAGGAAAAGGATGGTTGATGCTTGGTGGCAGCACGCATTTGCAAAAAAGCACCACCTACTATGCCGGTGACCTAAGTGGCATTCAGGCAAAAAATATTCCGTTTTGGTTCCATGGGATGTATAAGCCGGGAAGAAAAATTGCGAGGGAACGGAATTGGTCGAAAAAACTGGACGAGATTGTGGAAAAGGCTCCTGAGTGGGACATTGCTTTTTTAGTGGGTGTGCCCGCATGGGTACAACTTTGCATGGAAAAAGTGATTGAGCGCTATAAGCTAAAAAATATTCATGAGATATGGCCCAACCTTGCTTTCTATGTACATGGAGGCGTGGCGCTGGAACCCTACAAAAGAGGATTTGATAAACTGTTGGGCAAGCCCATTACCTATATAGAGACCTACCTTGCAAGTGAAGGCTTTCTTGCTTATCAGAGCAGGCAGAATGCAAAGGGCATGAAGTTGGCTATCAACAATAATATTTTCTTTGAGTTTGTCCCTTTTGACCAGCATAATTTTGATATAGATGGAAATATGATTTCCAATCCTAAAACTTTAATGATCCATGAAGTTGAAAAAAATAAAAATTATGCCATATTGATTAGCACCAATGCGGGAACCTGGCGTTACCTTATTGGCGATACAATTCAATTTGTGGATGTGGAAAAATATGAGATTATTATTACCGGGCGCACGCGGCATTTTTTGAGCCTGGTAGGCGAGCATCTTAGTGTGGATAATATGAACAAGGCGATAAACATGGTAAGCGAAGAATTGAAAATTTCCATAGGCGAATTTGCAGTGGCCGGAATCCCGTACGGTAATTTCTTTGCTCATCATTGGTTTATTGCCACGGATGACAGGGTAAATTCTGAAACGCTGAAAATACTAATTGACGAAAAATTAAAAGAACTGAATGATGATTATGAGGTAGAGAGAAATCATGCTCTTAAAGAGGTTTTTGTGGATGTGCTGAGTGAAGAAACTTTTATGAATTTTATGAGGTCAAAAGGAAAGGTGGGCGGACAAAATAAATTTCCAAGAGTTTTAAAAGGGAAAATACTGGAAGACTGGCA
The DNA here is from genome assembly GCA_039915005.1 of Ginsengibacter sp. Lineage (GTDB taxonomy): Bacteria > Bacteroidota > Bacteroidia > Chitinophagales > Chitinophagaceae > Ginsengibacter. The sequence continues at coordinate 8,891 of JBDSOE010000173.1, read as the reverse complement.
GGCGTTTTTGAAAAAGGAAAACGCATAAATTAGCCGGTATTATTTTACATCTATTTTTATTTTCCTTGCTGGTTTATTTTTTTTAACTAAATCTTTTTCCTGAATGATAGCTGCTTTAGAAGCCATACTGAAAGGCCTTGCCATGGGATTGCTACTGGCGCTATCTGTGGGGCCGGTTATTTTCACCATTATAAAGCACAGCATTAATAATGGTAAAGCCGGTGGCTTTAGTTTTGTGGCAGGCGTATGGTTCAGCGATTTTTTATTGGTAATATTGAGTAATGCTTTTTCAGAACTGGTAACTCAATTGCTCGATTTCAAAACTGTTATTGGCGTTGCCGGAAGCGCCTTTTTAATTGGCATGGGGCTTTTCTATCTTTTTTTAAAAAAGGTGCACATCCATCCTGAAGACGTTTCGATGCCGCCCATGAGAAGTAGAGACCATGCTAAAATTGCCTTGCAGGGCTTTTTATTAAATACATTGAACCCCGCCGTAATGGCTTTTTGGCTTACTGCGGCCACTGCTATTGCGATTACCCATACAGTAAGAGACCGCATTATTATTTTTGCCACAGCACTGGCATTGAATATGGGCGCCGATATTGTAAAAATAACGCTGGCAGGCAAGGTGCGTAAAAAACTTACCTTAAAGAATATAAGATTGATCAATAAAATATCAGGATTAATTTTGCTCATCTTCGGTACCGTTCTTCTTTTGGGTGTTTTGTTTTTTCTAAAAAAAGTATAAGACTATGCGGTTTCACCTTCTTTTATTTTTATCCGTTTTTTTTGTACTGCCCTGCATAGCCCAGTCTGATCTTCTGATGCTGAAAAAAAATAATCGCACCATCCGGTCATTTTTTCCCGGGAGTGAAATTAATTTCTCAACTAATGCAGGATCGTTCAACGCCTATGTTACTTCCATTGAAAGAGATTCTGTTTTTTTGATTCAATACGATATACGACAGGTGCCTACTAACCTGGGAGTTTACATGCTGGATACCGTGGGGCGCTATCGTTTCGGAATTAATTACCAGGATATTACCAGTTTTGGGAAAAGTGGTAATCAATTCAACTGGGGCGCATCCGGCGGAGCGCTTTTGGGGGGTGGCACTCTTTTAACTACGTTTGGCCTCGGTACCTGGATATTTACAAAACCCAAAACCCGTTATTATGCAAGCCCCGGCCTGGTTATAGGTTCTGCGGCACTTGCGGGTATCGGGTATCTAATACTGAAGTCGGGAAGCAAAGGGACGACGCTTGGTAAAAAATATACTTTGCAATATATTAAGGTGAAATAATAAAAGGTTAGTGTTGAACAAAAGAAAAAAAGTAAAGAAAAGAGGATTGGCAAAAAGAATAGTACGCGCAATTTTGAAAGTGGTTATTTATGGAATGCTGCTTTCAGTTTTATACATTTTATTTTGCAAATGGGTAAATCCGCCTTTTACGATTACTCAATTGGGAAGCGTGTTGGATGGCCACGGATTGCATAGAGATTATGTAAGCTACGATAAGATGAGCCCGAACATAAAACTGGCGGTAATGGCCGGTGAAGACCAATTGTTTCCAGATCATAATGGATTTGATTTTAAGAGTATTCAGAAAGCGATGAAACACAATCAAAAAAGTAAATCGTTGCGCGGGGCAAGCACCATCAGCCAGCAGGTGGCAAAGAACGTTTTCTTATGGCAGCATGGAGGATTCTTTCGCAAAGGGCTGGAAGTGTATTTTACCTTTATGATTGAAAAGGTATGGGGCAAAAAACGAATTCTTGAAATGTACCTGAATGTGGCCGAAATGGGGGAAGGTGTTTTTGGCATAGAAGCAGCCGCTCAGTTTTATTTCAAAAAAAGGGCAAAAGACCTGTCCCAAAAGGAGGCGGCTATGATTGCGGCTTGTCTTCCCAATCCCAAATTATATACGATAAAACCCGTGTCTTCAAGAGTTCGGTACCGCTATCCATGGATAATGCGGCAAATGAACAACCTGCGGGCCGATCCTGATGTGCAGGCACTCTTACAATAATAATTTAGGGTAAATGAATCCCCGAAATCTATATACACCGCACCTTTTTTTGTAATCCCTGTTTACCATTTTTGCCGGCCCCGTTTTGTAATTGCGAGATGTTCATCGATATCATGCTGCTTATGTAACTCAAAGACCTCACCGGTTTTTGAAACCTGTGAGGTCTTTGATTAAATAATAAACCCGGGTAAAAGAATTCCCGAAATCTATATACGCAGCGCCTTATTCATAATTGCTATTTGCCATTTTTGTCGGCCCTGTTCTGCAATTCTGAAATGGGCATTGATATCATACGGCCTATGGGTTCTTTTCCACGATACGTTATTACTTTAAGCATTACCGCATCTTTTGGCGGTGTAAGCGCCGTGGTATATTTTGGATAAAAGTTATCAGGGAAAGAATTATCAAAACTGTAATAAATATCCAACCCTTTTATTTCAGTAGCCAATTCAATTTGCAATAGATTATCGCTTGCTTTACTTACATTAAAAATTGGGTCGTACACGCTGGGGGCATATTTTATTTCCGCGGCATCCAATCTTTTAAAGTGTTTTTCAACCCTGCCGGAAAAATTATCCCAGTTTCTTTTTTCCTTTGGAGACCATACAGCCTCGGATATAGCCATAGCCCTGGGCCATACCATATATTGCATGTGCCGCATATTATAAACTTGTTCCGTCCATAAATTTGCCTGACCTCCTTTTATATATTTAGCATCTACTCCATCAGGAACCGGCTCAAACTGATAGGCTTTATTTAAACGCAAGGTGGCATATACACGCGGTTCAATGATGGCATCGCCCTGCATATAATCCAGGTAAGCGAAATCCGTAGGACTCATTACTACATCATGTTTCATCTTTGCCGCTTCTATTCCGCCTTTCATGCCGCGCCAGCTCATAACCGCAGCGCCGGGCGCTATTCCACCCTGAAGAATTTCGTCCCAGCCCATAAACTTTTTACCTTTCGATTCCACTATTTTTTCCAGTCTTTTTTCAAAATAGCTTTGTACTTCATCCATGGTTTTTAAGCCTTCTTTTTGCATTAAAGCTTTAACGGCATCATTCTTTTCCCAAAAGTTTTTCGGGCATTCATCTCCACCTACATGGATATATTCAAATGGAAATAATTGAGCCACCTGTGTCATTACTTTATCCAAAAATTCATATACTTTTTCATTGGCAGGGCAAAGTGTGTTGTCAAGCAGCGCTATCGGCGGGTGACCGTGAGACCAGTCCATAATTACCTCTCCCGAGCGTACCTGATAATTTACGGCCTCCGGTGTACAGGATAGTTCGGGGTAAGAGACAACGGCAGCAAGGCTATGGCCGGGAACATCTATTTCAGGTAAAATATTTACAAAACGATCCTGCGCATATTTTACCAGTTCTTTAATGTCATCCTGCGTGTAAAATCCACCATAATCACGCGGCTCATCGGGCGTTGGCTTAGAAAAAGTTCCAAAATAACCCACTTTGTTTACACGCCACGCGCCCACTTCGGTTAGCTTTGGTAACCCTTTAATTTCTATGCGCCACCCTTCATCGTCGGTGAGGTGCAAATGCAATAAGTTGTATTTGTACTTCACCATGTCATCAATAAATTGTTTCACTTCGGCTTTGGTAAAAAAATGCCGGCTCACATCAAACATTAACCCCCTCCATCCAAAGCGCGGGTAATCTGTGATGCTGCAGGCAGGCACATTCCATTTTATATTTTTCACCAACTGTTTTTCTTCAATTTCTTTTGGCAGCAACTGGAAAAGAGTTTGCATACCATAAAAGAGCCCCGCAGACTTATTGGCAGAAATAGAGATTTGAGTGGGGCTTACGTTCAGATGATAACCTTCGTTTCCCAGAGATGCATCATTTACCAGCGAAAGCTGAATACTGTTGGCAGTAGCCCGTTTCATGGGATTTGAAATGACAGGTACTTTATATCCCGAAACCGATAATTTTTCTTTGAGAAAATTGCCCACCCTTTTTACCGAAGCGTCTGAAGATAATAACTGGATGGTGGTTTTGCTGTTCAAAGCAAATTGCCCATCCAACGAGGTTACGGAAACAGGCTCGGGTATTAATAATCCGGCTACATTATTTTTTTGCCCGATTACTGATACACAACAGAAAAATAAAATAGAGATAAAAAATCCTTTTTTCATAAAATTTATTTTAATAAAGAAGAGGGAAAGAATATAAGTGAAGTTAAAAAAAATGAATAAGGTTTATTTACTTTTTTTGAAAAGGCGAACAGATACTCCACACAAAAACGCCTTTTTCAGGGGTCTGATTTAGGAGGGCGGCTACAAATTATTATCTTGCTTTGAAGAGAACTTGTTGGGTATAACGGATTTTTCGATAAAACTGATTGCTTTATTTACTCTTTCTTTTTTATCCCCTGAAATAATGCACCACGGGGCACATTGATGTATCATCATGTCTTTGTAAAAGTGATATAATTTTTCTCTCATTTTTATATCCGGGTATTCCCTTAATTTATCTTTTATCCAGGGCAAATCCACATCGCAAAGAAGGTAAGCATCATAATGGCGTGTCGCTATTTGGTTGAGTATTTGATTATGGCATTTATTAAAAACAAATTCGCACCACACCTTCATTACGTACATGTCGGTGTCAATAAACAAAAGCCCCCCGGCCCCCGAAGGAGGAGAAGAAAGGGGAAGTCTTTGGATATTTGTAGCTGAGTTTTTTTGGCTGATCGCTAATTGTTGATCACTAATTGCTGGCTGCTGATTGCTGATTACTGATTGCTGATCACTGATACCTTCTTCCAGCTCTATCTGTCCTTTAGCTATGGTCAGCAAGTCATCGTAAGAGTATTGTGTTCCATTTTTTTCCAGGTATTCCCGCGCGTATTCCGGTACCCAGAGTGAGTTATAATGTTCTGCAAGCTGAGCACATAAAGTGCTTTTGCCAGTGGACTCGGGCCCTATGGCTACTATTTTTTTTATCTTCATGACAAGGATGGTTTCTTTTGCTCTAATAGGCTATTGGCTCTTTTTGTCCATTCTACCAATCCCCAAACAGCCATAATTAATAGTATAAAATAATACACGCTCGTAAATACATAATGCTTCACAAAGTACAAAGGAATGGAAGCAATATTAGTGGCGATCCACCAATACCAGCTCGTAACTTTTTTCCGCGCCATCAGCCACATTCCGGTAAAGGCCGTGGCGCTGGCAAAGGCATCGGCCCAGGGAATGGCGCCGGGTGCAAAATCTCTTTTTAGATACGTGAGCGCCCCGAAAATAACTATATAAAATGCTGCGAAAAAGGACACTTCCTGAAGCCATTCTTTTTTAGTACTCCAGGTAATATTTACCACATGCTGATGTTGATGATTTCTTTTTGCCCATAAGATCCAGCCATAAATGCTCATGATGGTGTAATATAAATTGACGCTGGCTTCACCGAATAAGCTCCCTTTGAAACTAATGTAAATGTAAAGAATGGTACCCACCAACCCGGTAGGGTACACCCATATATTTTCTTTTCGTGAAAACCAAACGCTTGTGATTCCTGAAAGCACGGCAATGAATTCGAGCCAGGTGGTTTCCTGCATGCCTGTGATAAACTGGTTATAAATTTCTTGAATAGTCAAATTTGAAATTTGTGCGAAGGAATGAGAAAGTTATCAATCTTGAAAATGAAATTTGCAGATGTTTTGATAGTTATCAGTTTTATGGTTTTAAGCTCTATTAGCTGTCGCGGTTATTGTGGCGGATTCAGTAATCTTTTTAATGCCTGAAAATCATCTGAAAATCTTTCTCGTACCGGCTGTTTTGTTTTCCAATATTTTCAATTTTAGTAGTCGCAATTTGCGACCACCTCATCTTTTTCTTCTTGTAATAGCTAAAAGATAAAATTTTGAGGAGGTATCTTTTTATTACTTTTCGCAATGCTTTTGCCATTATCTAATAAAGATTTGTAAATACCATGGGTTTTATTTTTTGCTCTTAGAATAAAAATTCAGATCAAAAATAAAAAAGCACTTCTTTCAAAGTGCTCAATATTTTAAAGTATCCTCCTTGGAAAAGATATAGAAGGCCGTCATTTTATCTCGATTCTGCTACCACTTCCCTCACTTCAGGTATCATGCGTTTCATCATTCCTTCTATTCCCGCTTTCAGCGTAATCATGGAAGATGGGCAACCACTGCAGCTCCCCTGCATCATTAAATTTACGGTTCCATCATCGTAACTTAAAAATTGTATGGCGCCGCCGTCCATTTCCACTGCGGGCTTTACATAGTTTTCCAATAATTCTTTGATCCGTTTTACCACATCATCATCATCGGCCAACACCATGTTGCTGCTTTCCGTTTTCCTGAGGGCAAGCTGTTCTTCATTGATAATTACATTTCCTTCCTCAAGGTATTCTTTCAAAAATTGTTTTACAGAAGGAATTACGTCCTGCCAGTCTTCCGTATCATCCGTTTTGGTGAGGGTAACAAAATTGCTTGCTATAAAAACTGCTTTTATAAAAGGGAACGCAAATAATTGCATGGCTAATGGCGAAGCAGAGGCGCTTTCTTCTTCCTGGAAATCTACACTTTTACCCGGGTACAGAAGTTTATTGGCAACAAACTTCATGGTTTCCGGATTTGGAGTCATCTCTGTATATATGCTTACTACGGTATTGCCTGTTTTGATCATAACAAATTTATTTAATCGCCAAAGTTAACAATTTAGGCTGAAAAGCAGGTTCTCTACTTGTTAAGGTATAGATAGAATTTACAAAGTTTCCATTTTTAGTAAATCGAGGAGAAAATCCGAGAGTGTATTTTTTAAACTAAATTTGATTTACCAGCTATTAAGGTATAAATTCAATAATCGCTTCAAAAAAAATAATTTATAAAATGGATACAATGCTGATACAACTTACCAATCAAAAAGCTGCCGGCCTTTTGCATGAATTGGAGGAACTTAAATTAATTAAAGTATTGAAAGAAAATATCACCTCTCCTGCTACTAAATTATCTGACAAATACAAAGGCATTATCAGCAAAGAACAAGGGCAGAAACTAAACGAGCATATTCAACAAATGCGTAGAGAATGGAACAGTATTTAATAGATACGAATGTCATTTCTGATTATTTTTCGGCTTCCTTTTCTGCTGGCGGAATAGCTTTGATGGATACAGTTTTTGATGCTGTACCTAAACTTTTGCTGGAAAACAGATGCTGCTACTGAACAAAAAATAAAGAATTTTATTGCTGATAGTATTGTTTTAGACATTTCTCCTGAGGTTATTGTTCAATGTGTAAACCTCCGTAAAGGGAAAAAGATAAAGACAGCAGATGCTATTATTGCCGCTACAGCATTGGCTTATGGTTATACTTTTATTTACTAATAACGAAAAAGATTTTGCGAATATCAAAGGATTGAAAATGGCTAATCCGCATAAAGCTTAAAAGAAAAATTCAATGGAGGAAAGATTTGCCTAAAAATAGGTTTTCATTCCACAATTCTCAACTTAGCATAATTCAGCATGATTTTCTTCTCGCCGTTATGCTCAAACTTTACCGTAGCCACAGGGTTGTGAGCAGCGCCTTCCATTTTTACCACTTCTCCAAAACCAAATTTCTGATGCTCAATTTTTTGCCCCGTTTGTAAATTACTGGTATCGCTTGGCGCAAAATCAGGAGAAGGAATATGTTCTTTTATTTTTATTACCGGTGTAGAAACCAGGTAAGCAGGCTTTTCATTTTTTGTTTCTTTTCTATGGTCACCGAACTGGTATTTTGGTTTGTCAAATGCATTCCAGTGACTCGACTGGTTGTTGCGCATATTGCCGCCTGCAAATGCTTTGTCAATGCGCTCATCAGGAAGCTCATCAATAAACCGGCTCGGTTCATTCTGACTGAGATTCCCAAAGCGATAACGGGTGTTGGCATAGGTGAGCCAGAGCTTTTGTTTGGCTCTTGTAATGGCTACATAAAATAATCTTCTTTCTTCTTCCAATTCTTCGCGGGTGTTGATGGCCATTGCATTTGGGAAAAGAGTTTCTTCCAATCCTCCAACGAATATAACCGGGAACTCCAATCCTTTTGCCGCATGAATGGTCATTAATTTTACCACATCACTTTCCTTGTCATCGTTATCGGCATCAGTCAATAATGTTATTTGCTGAAGGTAGCTTCCGAGGCTCTTATCAAGCAGTTCCCCATCATCGGTAGGGGTTTCCGTAAATCCTTTTATAGAGTTTAATAATTCCTGCAGGTTTTCATAACGGGCAAGGCCTTCAGTAGTTTTATCATTAAAAAGTTCTTTTATAATGCCTGTATTTTTTCCGATGAGAATCGCCACGTCATAAGCATTCTTTTTCTGTAACTCACTTTGAAACATTTTTATCATGATTACAAAGTTGTTGATGATCTCAAGGGTAGATGCCCTGTAACCAAACTCTGCCGCACGCTCCAGCACATTCCACATGGAAATGTTATTTTGATTGGCAAATAGAACGGCCTTTTCCACAGTAGTTTTCCCGAGGCCCCTTGCCGGAAAATTGATGATGCGTTTCAGCGCCTCTTCATCACCGGGATTTACAATGACCCGCAGGTAACATAAAAAGTCCTTGATCTCTTTCCTTTGATAAAAACTAATGCCACCATAAATACTGTAGGCGATATTCATGCGGCGGAGGCTTTCTTCAAAGCCCCGGCTTTGCGCATTGGTACGGTATAAAATGGCAAAATCATTGTTGCGGAAATGGTTGCGCAGTTTTTGTTCCTGGATAATGTCTGCCACATATTTCCCTTCTTCATTATCAGTGGCTGTGCGTACCAATTTTATTTTTTCGCCTTCGCCGTTGCTCGTCCACAATTTTTTAGGGATCTG
>JBDSOE010000061.1:0-10398 GCA_039915005.1 Ginsengibacter sp. | reverse complement strand
ATCAATAAGGTGGATTCATCCGTGATTAGTTCCGAAGGTGTTTTTTGAAAATAAACGAGTGCGGCATTTCGGATGCCATACACATTCAGCCATGAAACACGATTAAGATATAAAGCAATGATTTCCTGCTTGGTGAAATTCTTTTCAAGCTTGAGCGCTACAATCCATTCTTTTATTTTATCTATACCTCTTCTTAATGCCGACCCGCGCCCCTGTCCCAGAATGTTTTTGGCAAGCTGCTGGGTAATAGTACTGCCGCCGCCCTGGTTGCCAAGCCCTTTAATGGCACGGCCTAACGCTACAGGATCTATTCCTGAATGTTCATAGAACCGTATATCTTCCGTGGATATTAATGCGTCAATTACGCTTTGTGAAATGTCTTTATAATCTACTGAAACCCTGTTTTCCGCATAGATCTTTCCCATCAAAGTAGTGCCATCATTGGCATAAATTTCCGTTGCCAGGTTGGCCTGCGGATTTTCCAGTTCCTGTAAGGAAGGAAGATTACCAAATAATCCAAAATTAGCGCCGGCAAGTACCAGGGTAAACAGGGCAAACCCTATGCCTACCATTGCCCATAATAATCTAACACTTTGTTTTATGCCTTTACATGGCTTTCTATTTTTATTCTGATTTTGCATTTTGTTTTCTTTAAAACGAAAATTTTATTTTGAATGATCTTTTGCGCAGAGGATCACTCTTTAAAATTTTCCAGGGTACTTTTCATTCAACAGATCTATATAATTCTGGAGTTTTTTATTTTCTTTTAAAAGCTCCAGGTTGGTATTAGAAATAATGTAGAAAGAATATTTATCAGCCGGCAACCACGAAACTTCGTTAGCGGCATCTTTTTTTATTCTTTCACGATAGGTGATAGCCGCCTCTGCGTTTATAAATTCAGAGAAAACCAACAGCGTCCTTTCTTTATCCAGGGTATCTTTTACAACCTGCAAATTAAGCGAATAAAATTTTTCGCGGTTGTATCTCGTAAAAGCATTTCTCGCTTCGCTGCTGTAAACCGGATCCACTTTATTGAGCACCATCACCACATATTGCGATGAGTTGGGATCAAAAACGAATGTGGCGTTCCTAACCGGAGGCGGCAATTTTTTCTCAGGGTTGATCACTGCTTTTTCAGGAGTTACCGGTGTTGCATCCGGCTGTGTCTTTATATTACCCGTGGCTAACTGCACGTTACGGCTTACTTTAGTGTCATCAAAAACTACCATCTGTGAATCTTCTTTTACTCTTTCTATTTGCAGGTGGGTTAAGTAGCTTTCGATGCTATCCCTTCTGCTTAAAACGTCTAACATCGTGGCCGCCTTTTCTTTCAATGGAGAGGTTGGGTATTGAGTAATCACCTGGTTCAAAATGCTGATAGCTATACTATCCTTACGTTCGCGAATGTAGTAAACGGACTCGATGTAAAGCAATTGCGGGCTCCAATAATTGTTGCCGTACAAACTATCTGCTTTTAATTTTTCGTTGATGGCCTGGCTAAAATTTCCTTCTATAAACAGATTGTAAATATCATTGTAGCGCTTTGCGGCTGCGGTATCTTTCTTTGAAGGATTAAATCTTTCAGGATGCAAAACATATTGTGTGAATTGGGAACCGGCAAACTTTTTCAACAAAAGATTTTTATAAAAATTCGCTTTTGCCAGGTTGCCTGTTTTTGTATAGCAATAGGAAAGGTTCATATAAAGCTCGCCCTGGTAAAGGCTATCAGGGAAACGGTTTAGCGAACGCTCATAAGTTTCAATGGCGGCATGGTAATCTTCCAGAAGATTTTGATAATTCTTTCCAAGCTGAAATAATGAAATGGCAACCTTGTGATTAGAGGAATCCATTAGCGGTTTTGTAACGGGAACATTGGCCAGTAAGCCTTGCACTGAAACATCCTGTTGAAAATTAATATCCTCCAAAGGGTTGCCCATATCAGTAATCATATTGGTGGTATCAACCGGCGCCATCGGATCCAAATCCCCTGTGATCAAATTACTTTTTTGAGAGGGGTCATTTTGGTTTCGCCCTCTTGTATTGGAAACCGGATTCTGATCGCCACCGGAAACTATCCGCCAGTTATCTACATTTTGCCTTTTGCCCCAAACCCTTTTAAATTCGGTATAGCCTTTTGCTTTTACGGAGGTATTGTAAAAGTACCAATCGCCTTTGGTATCATTATTTGAAAAAATATCCTGCGGTGGATTCTTTGCATTAAAATAGGCAGAGGCAGAATTGCCATAGCTAATATCTTCTTCTGTTACACCGCGTTCTTTTTTTAATTTTTTTGATAATTTTTTTAAAAAGGCATCTCTGTCTGCGGCGGATAAAGCCGCTATTGATTGCAGGCTGTCCTCTCTTTCAATAATATTGATATGCTTTACAATCTGCGCCAGCGCATTCTTCTCTTCTATAATTACCGTTATATCGTTCAGTGTGGAATCGGGTAATTGGAGACTGTCATAAAAGGCATACGCGTTTTTATAATTTTTTTGCAGGTAGCTGATTTCGGCTAATTTCAGAAAAGATTTGTTTTTAAATGACAGGTTGTTTTCATTGTACAAGGCACTTTTTTTGTAAAAAGAAATGGCGGCTGTGGTGTCGGGAATTTCCAGGGCAAGCTGCGCAGCCGAATAAAATATAATATCGCGGTAAGGTTCAAATTTATCTTTTCTTGCCATGCGCAAAAGTGTGTTGATGCTCTTTGCCATTTCATCGGGGCCATTGCCTTTAAGCATTTTTGCTTTGTTGAGATTGGCGTAAATATCCATTAATGGATCGGTGGTATGGCGGATGGCTTTATCGTAATAATCAGAAGCGATGTCTTGTTTTCCATTCAGTTCATAAAGCTGCGCCAGTAAATATTCTCGCCTCGCTTTGTCTGCCATGTCTATGGCATTGGGAAGCGCTTTCTCCATGTGCATAACGGCGCTGTCGTACATCTTTTGTTTAAAAAACCAGTAGCCCTGCATTTCTTCAAGAGGAGCCACCAGCCTTGCAGGAAACATCGCATCGTTTTTAAGGGTATTGATCAGCCCGGCAGCATCGGAAAATTCATCCATATCAATGTAGGTCCTTACCTGCCATACAAGTGCATCATTGCGGCTGGGCGGGCGTGTAAATACTTTGTCAATAATATTTCTGTCTTCTTTGCTGGATATGCTTATCCCTTTGTTGGATGCGTAATCAGTAGAACCAACAATCAACTGGTCATCTTCCGATTTCTTTTTTCTTGGAAAAAGATTGTAATTGATAAACTGAAAGGTCATGGCCGCCGAATCAAAATCATTGCGCAGATAATAGGCTTTTCCTATCAGCAGGTAAAAATTATCTACCCAGTCGCTGCGCAAGTCATGAAGTAAAATGCCGGCAGTGGCTTTAAGAATTACTGAATCAAGTTCATTACTTTGCGAAGCAGTATTGGCAAGTGAATAGCCATAAAAAGGAAGCAAGGTGGAATAGTCGTCTTTATTGGCCATCCTGGCTCTTTCAATTACGGAATTAATTTTATTGTTGGCGTTGAAAAAATAATTGTAATGGCTTACGGTATTCTGGGCAAATCTTCTTGGAAGGGTAAACTTTTTTTCACCGGTCTTTTCGGATTTAAGGGTTTTGTCTTTAAACTTTTGAGGCTTGTCCTTTTGCAGATCGAATGTAATTTTGCCTGCTTGCGCATAAACCTCCGGCAACAATAAACAGAAAAATAAAAGGGCAGGAATATATTTTAAAATCCGGCGGTTCATGAATATTAAATTTACACGCAACAATAAGCAAAATAAGTTCTTTGCACAATAAGAACTTTCTTTGAGCAAAAATATTTTAAAAATACGGTTATTTTAAGCTAATATGCCATGAAATACAACGTGGGTATTATTTTTAACATCACAAAAAAATAAAATGGCATTAACGGGTGGCAATATCTCTTTGAGGCGATTGAAAAACCATTACAGGCTCGTGATAACGAATGAGGATACTTTTGAAGAAGTGATTGCTTTTAAGATGAACCGATGGAGCGTGTATGTTACTTTGAGCGCATTGTTTTTAGTGTTGGTAGGCCTCACCATTAGCCTGATCGCATTTACGCCATTAAAATTTTACATACCCGGATATGGTGAGGCCGGAAAAGCGAAAGAATATGAGATGTTGAAAGTGAAGGCTGATTCCATAGAACGCACTTTGATTTTGAAGCAGGAATATATTAATGATGTGGAGAGAATTTTAAAAGGAGAGATGGTTCCGTTGGATACCACATCGCTTAAAGTGAAATGAGGTTTGAGGTTTGAAAAAAAGATGCCATTGAAAACAATAAAGTAGGCAGAATAGATTGAGTAACTACAAATGAAATTTGAAAAAGATAAAAAGTAACTAAATTTTTATTTTGAAAAGCAGGCAGGAAAGTAATAAGCAATTAATGAAGTATGCCGGTATGGGCATGCAGTTTTTAGTGAGTATAGGTCTGGGCGTTTTTATAGGATTAAAAGCAGATGAATGGTTGCATTTTTCGTTTCCTTTGCTGGTATGGCTTCTGCCGCTGTTGATGATAATTGGTATTACTATTAAAATAATTAAAGACACTGATAAGAAATGAAGTATCCGTTTATAAAAAAATTTATTCCCGTCGTTGGGCTTTTCATTTTCGTGAATATCGTTCTGTTTATTTTCGAAGAAATTTTGAGTGCCAATGGCTTCGCTGTCAATTTTATTCTGGGTGCCAATGCTGTATTATTTCTATTGAGCCTTTTTGGTTTTTTCATTCAAACAAAAGGAGTGCGCTCATCCAATATCAATGCTTTTATACGCGGAGTATATTCTTCTGTTTTGTTGAAGATGTTCATCATTATGGGGGCCATTCTTATTTATATTTTAATAGCGGGCGGCACGGTGAATAAGCCTGCGATATTTACTTCTATGGCTATTTATATTTTATATACTTCCGTAGAGGTAATCCAGCTAATGAAAATCGTACGCAAGAAACCCAATGTCTAAGAAAGAATCTCCACTGCAGCAGTTGAATGAATATTTGCCCGATGGCGCTTTTGAAAGCGTGGTGGATTATATTGTAGCACATAAAGTGCATCTAACGGTAACCCGTGAACGCACAACGGTACTCGGTAATTACCGGAGCAGACATTCGGATAAAAATCACCGGATAAGTGTAAATGGCAATCTCAATAAATATTCCTTTTTGATCACTTTGCTGCATGAACTTGGCCATCTGCTGGCGTTTGAAAAGTATGGAAATAAGATACAAGCACACGGTGTGCAATGGAAAAATGAATATAGTAAGATACTCGCGGTATTTATTTCCAAAAAAATATTTCCATCGGATATTGAAAAAGAATTATTACAAACGTTGAATAATCCGGCGGCTACTTCCTGCGCAGAAACCTCCCTGTTAAGGGTTTTAAGGAAGTATGATCCGCATAAGCCCGGAATTTTTTTGCTCGAAGAATTGCCGGATAAAAGTTTTTTCAGGGTAAAGAACGGAAGAGTATTTAGTAAAGAAAATAAGATCAGGAAGCGCTATCTGTGCAAAGACCTTAGGACGAATAAATTGTTTTTATTCAGCCCTGTTGCTGAGGTGGAGTTGGTGAAGACGTGAAGGGAGAATGGTGAATCGTCAATGGCAATTAAATCGTTGATATGGTTTATCCCGGACCCAAGAATAGAGAAAATGGAAGTTCTTCAGAATGTAAACGCGGATGATTAAAATTAAAAATAAATAATGACGGTCTGCACAAAAATAGTATAATGATGACAGCCTTTTTTTATGGCTATTTAAACTATTTAATATTATTTTTGCTTGCTTAAAAAAATTAAACTTATAAAAATGAAAGAGACAAGCGAAGAAAAAGTAGCGGTAAAAGGAATTATACTCATAACTGCTTTTGAAATATTAGCCATGCTATTCTTTTATGCAATCAATTAGTAAGGTGACAGAAATGGAGAGCTTTTTTAAATTGCTGTAACGGGAACAGAGAGTAATGTATTCTTTTACATCATTTCTGGCTTTATTTAATTTGCTTTACCGTCTTATGAAGAAGGAAATATTTCTTCATTACCATCCGTCTTTTTATTTAATAAGTTTTATTCCGCATTTTTTTCCGAGAATTTGGAACCTTTTTTGTGCCTGATTTATTTTCTAATATTTTTAAATAGTAAAATAATGAACACAAACAGGTTGAGCGAAACGATGTGCAGAGCGCTTAATGCACAAATGACCAAGGAAGCACATGCCGCACAAATTTACCTTTCTTATGGTAGCTGGGCCAATGCGGAGGGTTACAATGGCATTTCTAATTTCCTATTCCGGCATGTAAATGAAGAGCGTAACCACATGATGAAATTCCTTGAATATATTCTGGAACGAGGTGCAAAGGTAGAAGTGGAAGCCATTCCTGCGCCTGCAGCCAATCCTGTAAGTATTTATAATTGTTTTCAAAAAGCGTTTGAGCATGAACTGGAGAATACAAAAGAAATTTACAAAATAGTGAAGATGAGTTTTGATGAACAGGATTGGATCACCTGGAATTTTATGCAATGGTTTGTAAAAGAACAAAATGAAGAGGAAACGCTTATCCTGAATATGCTGGACAAACTTAAAATTGCGGGAAGCGATAAGTCGTCAGGGGAATTTTTATACACGTTTGACAGGGATTTAAAATCAACCCCGGATGAGGCAGGATCTGCAAGAGACAAAACGGTGGAGGAACCGTAAATATAATTTCACGAATTACAGGACACGAATTATACAACACGAATTAGACGAATTGGAAGACACGAATTTCACGAATTACATAAAGGGATACCAATTCTTAACTTTTAATTTTTAATTTTTATTTCCATAGACTTTCTCTCCATTTACAAACGTCATGAGTACTTTGGTACTTAAAATTTCTTTTTCATTTACGTTCATCAGATCCTTATCTATCAAAATAAAATCGGCGAACTTTCCTTTTTCAATACTTCCTTTTTCATGTTCTTCGAAATTGCTTTTCGCGGCCCATATAGTCATCCCCCGGATGGCCTCTTCACGGCTCAATGCATTTTCAATTTGAAAACCACCAGCAGGCCATCCTTTGGCATCCTCGCGGATCACCGCGGCATAAAAAGTTTTTACGGGTGAAATATCTTCCACAGGAAAATCAGTTCCCAAAGGAATCCATCCGTTTTGCTTCATTAATTTATTATTGGCATACGCATTTTTAACCCGTTCTTTCCCTAACCTGTCGCCTGCCCAATACATATCAGATGTGGCGTGGGTAGGCTGTACAGAAGGAATAATATTGTTATCGCCAAACAAATGAAAATCATTTTCATTGATAACCTGCGAGTGTTCTATGCGCCAGCGCAAATCATTTTTGCCTTTTAAATATTTGGCATAAGTATTTAAAATTACCCTGTTGCCCGAATCGCCAATTGCGTGTGTACACATTTGAAAACCATGTTCGTAAATAATATTGGCAACGGAATCAAAGTGTTCTTTGGAACTCAAAAGAAATCCATGCCATCCGGGTTTATCGGAATAGGGCTGAAGCAAACAGGCGCCACGTGAGCCTAAAGCGCCGTCTGCATATACTTTGAAGGAACGCACATTTAACCGGTCTGTTTTTATTTTTCCATTAGAAAAAAGAAAATCATAATTCTCTTTGTTGTCACTCAGCATTACAAACAACCGCATTTTTAATTCCTTACTTTTTTGAAGTGAATCAATAAGCAGCGCTATTTTATAATTTAATCCACAATCATCTATGGTAGTTAACCCGGCAGCAAAACAATTTTTTTGAGCATCTAATAAAGCGTCTTTTAATTGTGCCAATGTAGGGGAGGGTATTTTTGAATAAACCAGATCGGTGGCATTATCAATTAAAATGCCGGTCAGTTTTCCGTTTGCAATTTCTACTTCTCCGCCTTCTAATGTATCGCCTGCTTTTATACCTGCAAGGCTGAGCGCCTTATCATTAGCGATCACCGCATGTCCATCTATTCTTGTAAGAACAACCGGCCTGTCAGGAAAAAGCTCATTTAATTTTTCATTGGAGGGAAAATTTTTTTCAGCCCAGTCATTTTGATCCCAACCGTTTCCCTGTACCCATCCTTCTTTATTTTCCGCAGTAAATGTTTTTATCTTTCCAATTACTTCTTCCCAACTATTAGTACCAACAAGATTTGCTGTGTTTAAACTAAAGCCATATTGCAAAAAATGTGCGTGGGCATCTATCATTCCCGGGTACATAAATTTTCTGTTTGCGTCAACATTTTCTTTGGCCTCATATTTTTTTTGCAGGTCTGTTGTTTTTCCTACTTCAATAATTTTCCCTTTATCTACCGCCACTGCTTCTGCTTTTGAAAAATTGCTGTCAACCGTATAAACAGTGGCATTGAATACCAGCAGATCTATTTTTTTTACTGAATTACAGGAAGATAAAATGCAGATGGCAGAAAGGAAGAATGTTAGTCTCATGTGAAAAATTATTTTTTACGACTGCTACGTTACCAACGATTAAAATTTTGGCTACCTGATAAGTAGAAAAGGCGTACGTTGAATTATCGTTTCAAAAGTAGTTTTTTAAACTTATTTAATTCAGCCACTTCAGTTGTAGTGATTACTTCATTGTTGTCATACTTTGCTTTCAAAAATAATACTCTTTTATGTTGCGGATATTTTGCAAGAATTTCTTCAATAAGATTTCCGGCTGCTTCATCTTTTTCAAACATGGGTACATTTTCCGGCAATTCGGATCTGTCTCTTGAAGGCATTTGTTTAATAATTGATTCCAATGCGGCCAGTCTGCCGGGCAGTTCTCCGTTTATTTTGGAAGCTTTGCCATACAATCCCTGCAATTGTTTTTTGCTTAGCCAGCCCCTCTGCTGGTATTGCTGGTAAATGCTGATTACAAAAGAGGAAACAGGATATGCCATAATGCAATCCTCCAGCAGCATATTAATGATATCGAGTTTTGGTTTGTTAGGTTGCATTTTTTGTGGTTATACAAACAGGTGTAGAAATGTGATTATTTATGAGGTGGCATTAATTCTGTCTTTCAAAATGAATTCAGATTTTCATTATGCTCTTTTCCCTCTTTATTCCTTTCTATAAAAAAGATCATAATAGACATGTATTCTCATCTTCATAAACATGCACCGCTATTTTTCCCTTTGAATGATTGTTTGATGAAATCCAGGAAAGTTATGTTTAATTCATCTGCATTTACCTGAACTAAAGTATCCATACATTTTTATTAGTTATAAAGTTAAGAAAATAAAAAGTTATTTAAAATTCAGAGGATCATAGAATTAGAAAAAGAAATGCAATCATGATAATTCCTAAGAGGAAATCTAACCAGCCTCGGGTTACAACTTAAAAACCCACCTTTTTTAAAGTGGGTTTTTAAGTTTCCCCTATGGGGATTTATGGGGTTAATATCTGTACATCTCAGGCTTATACGGCCCTTCTTTCGGAATATTTAAATAAGTGCTTTGTTCTGTAGTAAGCTCTTCTAACACTACACCAATTTTTTTCAAATGAAGGCGTGCTACTTTCTCATCCAAATGTTTGGGAAGCACATACACTTTGTTTTCGTATTTATCGGCATGTAACCAAATCTCCATTTGTGCCAATACCTGGTTGGTAAATGAATTGCTCATTACAAAACTTGGATGGCCTGTAGCGCAACCCAGATTTACCAAACGTCCTTCCGCCAACACGATAATATCTTTTCCATCAATAGTGTATTTATCAACCTGCGGTTTGATGGTATCTTTTGTGTGGCCATAATTTTTATTCAGCCACGCAATATCAATTTCAATATCAAAATGGCCGATGTTACAAACGATCGCTTTGTCCTTCATCTCTTTGAAATGTTCGGCTCTTATTAAATCTCTGCAACCGGAAGCGGTAACAATTATATCTGCTTCCTTTACTGCGTCAATCATTTTCTTCACTTCAAAGCCATCCATAGCAGCTTGTAAGGCGCAGATTGGATCTATTTCTGTAACGATCACTCTGGCTCCGGCACCACGCAAACTTGCTGCGGACCCTTTACCAACATCACCGTAACCACCAACCACAGCCACTTTTCCGGCCATCATAATGTCGGTTGCTCTTCTGATAGCATCAACCAAACTTTCTTTGCAACCGTATTTATTATCAAATTTAGATTTGGTAACCGAGTCATTTATATTGATAGCAGGAATCGGTAAGGTACCTTTTTCCACTCTTTCATACAACCTGTGAACGCCGGTGGTGGTTTCTTCCGATAAACCTTTTACATATTGTATCAGTTCAGGGTATTTATCAAAAACCATATTGGTTAAATCGCCACCATCATCCAAAATCATATTTAACGGACGATCTTCGCTTCCGAAAAATAAAGTTTGTTCAATGCACCAATC
>JBDSOE010000044.1:0-21394 GCA_039915005.1 Ginsengibacter sp. | reverse complement strand
GTTTGCATACTATGGCTGTAAAAATGGAGAACAAATCAAACCACGATGAATTTATTGAAGTATTTGGGGCAAGAGAACATAACCTGAAAAATATTGATATTGCCATTCCAAAAAATCAACTTGTAGTATTTACCGGAGTAAGTGGTAGTGGTAAATCCTCCCTGGCTTTTGATACTATTTATAATGAAGGACAGAGGCGGTATATGGAAAGTTTCAGTGCGTATGCAAGGCAATTTATTGGCGATATGGAAAGGCCTGATGTTGATAAAATAACCGGCCTTTCCCCGGTTATTTCCATTGAACAAAAAACCACCAACAAAAACCCCAGGAGCACAGTAGGGACAGTTACGGAAATTTATGATTTCCTCCGGTTATTGTTTGCCCGTGTCGGCGAAGCCTATAGTTACAACACCGGCAAAAGAATGGTGAAATGGAGCGAAGAAGAAATTGTGGCGAATATTTATTTAAGGTTTTCAGGCAAAAAAGTAAGCATTCTTGCTCCGTTAATCCGGGGAAGAAAAGGCCATTACAGGGAACTGTTTGAAGAGATGAGGAAGAAAGGGTTTTTAAAAGTAAGAATAGATGGGGAAATAAAAGACCTGGTTCCTAAAATGCAGGTGGACCGTTATAAGATTCACGATATTGAATTGGTAATTGATAGACTGGCTGCTGAAAGTGAACAGAGAGTAAGACTGAGCGCGAGTGTGCAAAAGGCTTTGCAAACAGGTAATGGCTTGTTGTTTTTATTATTAAACGATAACAATCAGTTGGTTCAATACAGCCGCCAGCTTATGTGTGAAGATACCGGGATTAGCTATGAAGAACCTTCACCTAATGCGTTTTCATTTAATTCGCCTTATGGTGCCTGCCCTGTATGTAAGGGCCTGGGAAATGTATATCAGGTAAATCTTGATGCCATTATTCCCGATAAAAAATTAAGCATTAATGAAGGAGCTATTGCCCCTCTTGGAGAAGAACGGGAAGCGTATGTTTTTAAACAGGTGCAGCAATTGGCGAGAAAAAATAAGTTCAGTCTTGATAAACCGGTTAAAGATTTACCCGAACATGCCCTGAACCTGATTCTTTACGGCAAGGAAATCATTGAAAGTGAAAATAACGGCGATGCCTATACGCAGATCACGGATGTGGAGATAGATGTTGAAGACGGTATGTATGCCTCTGATGAATACGAAGGCGTGGTAAATATGATAAAGAGATGGTTTAGTTCTTCCACCACCAGCGATAGTTTAAGAACATGGGTGGAAAAATTCATGCTCTTAAAACCTTGCCCTTCCTGCGATGGAAAGAGATTAAAAAAAGAAAGCCTTTGGTTTAAAATAGATGGAAAGGATATAAGTGAATTAAGCAATTTTGACCTTGATAAATTATTATTTTGGTTTACCGGATTGGAGGATCGCCTCAACGAAAGACAAAATATTATTGCCCGCGATATTTTAAAAGAGATCAGGGAACGAATCCGGTTTTTATTGGATGTGGGCTTATCGTATCTTAATTTAAGCCGGCCCTCTAAAAGCCTTAGCGGTGGCGAATCGCAGCGTATAAGGCTTGCCACCCAAATTGGTTCTCAATTACAAGGCATCACTTATATTTTGGATGAGCCGAGTATAGGGCTTCATCAACGCGATAATCATCAATTAATAAAAGCTTTAAAAAATTTAAGAGATATAGGCAACTCTGTTTTAGTAGTAGAGCACGATAAAGATATTATGCTGGCCGCCGATTATTTGATAGACATTGGACCTAAAGCCGGCAAGTATGGCGGTAATGTAGTTGCCTGTGGAATTCCCAAAGATATTTTGAAACTTGACACGGTAACGGCATCCTATTTAAATGGGAAACTTCAGATAAAGATTCCGAAAGAAAGGCGGGAAGGCAATGGCAATATTTTAAAATTAACAGGAGCTTCAGGTAATAACCTAAAGAATGTAAATACCAGTTTTCCTTTGGGCAAATTTATTTGTGTTTCCGGTGTTAGTGGCAGTGGGAAATCTACATTGATCAATGAAACCTTGTATCCGCTTTTAAGTATTTATGCTTATAAAAGTAAGATGACGCCCTTGCCTTATAAAAAAATTGAAGGGCTTGAATACATTGATAAAGTAGTAGAGATAGATCAATCGCCCATAGGCAGAACCCCACGAAGTAATCCGGCAACCTATTGTGGATTTTTTACCGACATCAGAACTTTATTTGCCTCAATTCCCGAGGCGAAAATCAGGGGCTACAAACCCGGCAGGTTTTCATTTAATGTGAAGAGCGGAAGGTGTGATATATGTGAAGGCGGAGGCATGAGAGTAATAGAAATGAATTTCCTTCCGGATGTGTATGTGAAATGCGAAAAATGCAATGGGAAAAGATATAACCGGGAAACCCTTGAAATAAGGTACAAGGGAAAATCCATCAGCGACGTTCTGGAAATGACGGTAGATGAAGCCGTAGATTTTTTTAAAAATGTCCCTTACCTTTACCGAAAGATAAAAGTGCTGCAGGATGTGGGGCTGGGTTACATTACCCTGGGGCAAAGTGCAGTAACCCTGAGTGGCGGGGAAGCACAACGGGTGAAATTGTCAACAGAATTGAGTAAAAGAGATACGGGCAAAACTTTTTATATCCTGGATGAACCCACTACCTGCCTTCATTTTCAGGATATACAACATCTTATTGACGTTTTGAATAAATTGGTTGACAGGGGAAATACGGTGTTGGTAATTGAACACAATATGGATATTATTAAAATTGCAGATTACATCATTGATCTTGGCCCGGAAGGTGGCGCAGGTGGCGGAACTATTTTATTTGAAGGAACACCGGAAGCGCTTGCTGAAAATAAAAAGAGCTTTACTGCTCAGTTTTTAAGAGAAGAATTGAAGGAAAATAAAAAAGGCAAAGCATAGTAAAAAAGTTAAAGTTTTGTGATTTCAGGGGTACATTGCGCAAAATGCGCACTGCTTTCTGAGGCTAACTTTTATTATATACTTTGCCAGTATGATGGCAGAATTTCTGATTTTAAAAAACTGTTTTTTTAAAACCTGGCCGGACAACGCATACGGCTTGCCACATTTCTGTTGTACCTGTTGTCATAAATACTTCCCAACCTTACGGCGCATTTTAAAAAAACATTAAAGTACGAATCATTTTGGTTGGGGTTTCCTCTTTGAACTCCCGGTGCATTTCTTGTTACCGAAGGTGTTACTATCCCAAATATTTTATCAGAAATTTGTCTCGCTATTATCGCATCCTGTGGAGATAAATATTTGTCGAATAAATTGGGGTCAATATAGTTAGTGCTTACATCATCAATATAATCGGTAAAGGATTTTCTTAATAATAATTCCAGACCCACATTCACCCTTTCAGAAATATAATATTTAAGGCCACCACCCATCGGAATATTTATCTGTGTTAACGAATATTCTTTGCGTTTAGGATATTCAGGAAAACCCTGTCCTTCGGTGTGCAAAGGCCTCAAATAATACCAGGTTTTGTTTCCGTTGGCATCGGTCAATGAGCCCTGCGGATTAAATTTAAAAGCGCCTACTCCCAAAACGCCATAAGGTCTTAGCCGTGGCTTATAATCCTCATCATTTTTATGAAGCAGCATAAATGGGTACAATTCAACGGCAATATAAGCTTCGGTTAAATGAGTTCTGAAATCAAGATTCCGCTGTTTTCTCCACAACTCATCTCTTCCTTTTGAATCTATTATTCTATCATCTCCTTCCATAACGCCGTCTTCTATCGCCGCCCGTATTCCCAGCCATTCATTAGGATAGACAGTTATAAACACGCCCTTCATAATATTTGTCAGCGGAAAATTTACATCCTTTATAAATCGTTTTCCTTTTCCCCCGTTGCCACCTAAGTCACCCAAAAAAAAAGAAGGACCAACGTTGAACCCAACCTCAACTCTTGTTTTTTCTGAACCAAAAACCAATGATTGCGAATAGCTTTTTGGAGAAAATAAAAAGCCCAAAGCAAGGAGTATGAAGCACGTAAGCCACCTGGTGTGTAAACGTTTTTTCATAATAAGGCCGGATTTTGTTTTACAAAAAATAAAGAATTAATGATTACCTAATAATTTTTAGGTAACCGATTAATAACGGCCTGGTGTAAATTTTATTGTACGGGGGAGTGAACTAAATAGCTTTCTCCATAGCGATGTGTTCAATGCCGTCTTCAAGATATACCCCGCCTTTTTGCACAAATGAAAAGGAGGTATAAAAGTTTTTGAGATAAAGCTGTGCGCTGATTCTGATAGTAACTTTTCCGAAGAGGGAATATATTTTTTCAATGGAATTTTCCATAAGTTGTTTTCCTATGTTTTGCCTTCGTACAGAAGGTGCGGTTAGCACGCGGCCTATTGATGCTGCATTTTCATAAGAAATATGTTTGGGAAGTAAACGCGTGTAAGCCACTAAGCTTTTATCTTTCCAGGCTGTAAGATGATAAGCAAAAAAATCTTTATAATCACAATCATGGTAAGCGCAATTTTGTTCTACCACAAAAACCTCATTTCTTAATTGCAGTATTTTATACAATTCTGTATTTGTTAATTCAGAAAAGGTTTGGCATTTCCAGGTAATTTCTAAATCCGGGTCTTTTGTTTTTTTATAATTATTCTTATTCGGTATCATAACGTTCAACGCTTTCAATTCCGGGAAGTGCTTTTAAATTATTTACCAGGTCTTCCAGTTCATCTTTGTCATGCACATACACTTTTACATTTCCTTCAAACAAACCTTCTTTTGCTTCAATGGTAAGTGCGTTAATATTTATTTTTAATGTGCCGCTAATGAGGTTAGTGATTTTATTGATAACGCCCACATCATCTAAGCCGATGATTTTTATACCGGTTAAAAAAGAAATTTCTTTATTCTTAACCCACTTTGTCTTTACCACCCGATGGCCGTAATTGGACAGCAATCTTGCTGCATTAGGGCAATTGGTCCGGTGGATTTTTAAACCTTCTCCTTGTGTGATAAATCCGAAAACATCATCGCCCGGAATAGGTTTGCAGCAATTGGCCAATGTGTACATAATCCGGTCACTGCTCTCTCCAAAAATAATAAGCTCTGCATCTTTTTTGTTTAAATTTTTAGAAGGGGTTCCATACTTTTCTTCAACAATGGGTTTGGTAATTTTTGGCGCAATAATCTTGTCGCCCGA
This sequence comes from Ginsengibacter sp., assembly GCA_039915005.1. Lineage (GTDB taxonomy): Bacteria > Bacteroidota > Bacteroidia > Chitinophagales > Chitinophagaceae > Ginsengibacter. Next base: position 16,207 of record JBDSOE010000044.1, on the reverse strand, counting down.
TACCTGGAAATCTTTTAATTCTTTAAGGTCTATTTTTTTTATAGCAATATCGTACCACAGGTCCAGCGCCGAATTTAATTTATAGAAGATAATAATCTCCTCCAGGTTTGGTTGATTCATAGGAACTTCTAATCCATCTAATTTCCTGTGAAGGATACCCTTACCTTCCTCGGCAACTTTTCTCTTTTCTTCCTTTAGCGAATCTTTTATTTTTGATTTGGCTTTGGTGGTTACCACCAGTTTTAACCATTCGCTTTTAGGCTTTTGTTTGGTAGAGGTAATGATCTCCACCTGGTCGCCGCTGCGCAATAGATGGCCTATTGGCACCAACTTATGGTTTACTTTGGCTCCTATACATTTTTCGCCCACGGCGGTATGTATGGCAAAAGCAAAGTCGAGCGCGGAAGAGCCGGTGGGCAACATTTTTATATCGCCTTTGGGGGTATAGACATAAATTTCCTCGGCCAGGAAAGAGAGTTTAAAATCATGTAGAAAATCAATGGAATTGGTATCCTGGTTGGCCAGCATATCTCTTATTTGCTGAAACCATTTGTCAAAGCGGTTTTCTTCGGTAGTTCCTTCTTTATATTTCCAATGGGCTGCAAGGCCTTTTTCGGCAATATCATTCATGCGCTTTGTTCTTACCTGCACTTCCACCCATTTTCCCTGTGGCCCCATTACCGTGGTATGCAGCGCTTCATAGCCGTTGCTTTTTGGGTTGCTCAGCCAGTCGCGAAGCCGCTCCGGTGCCGGATTATATTCATCAGTTACCAGGCTATATACTTTCCAGCAATCTTCTTTTTCATGTTCCGGTGGCGAGTTAAGAATAATTCTGATGGCAAAAAGATCATACACTTCATCAAATGAAACTCCTTTCTTTTTCATTTTTGTCCAGATGTAATGGATGCTTTTTGGCCTTCCATAAATTTCAAAATCAAATTTGCTTTGTAAAAGGGTTTCTTTGAGCGGCCTGATGAAGTCATTTATGTAACGGGTTCGTTCTCTCCTTGTATTATCTAATTTTTGCGCAATGTAGTGATAACTGTCAGGCTCCATATACTTCATGGAGAGGTCTTCCATTTCCGTTTTAATATTGTAAAGCCCCATGCGGTGCGCAAGCGGTGCATATACGTAAACCGTTTCCGAAGCGATTTTTAATTGCTTTTCACGCCTCATGCTGCCAAGCGTGCGCATGTTGTGAAGCCGGTCTGCGAGCTTTATTAATATTACCCTCGGGTCATCAGTGAGGGTGAGCAATATTTTTTTAAAGTTCTCTGCCTGCTGCGATGAATTGGCATCGAGGACGTTGGAAATTTTAGTGAGGCCATCAACTATTTTTGCTATTTCCGGTCCAAACTCTCTTTGCACGGCATCCAGCGTAATGTCCGTGTCTTCCACAGTGTCGTGCAATAAAGCACAAATAGTACTTCTGACACCGAGGCCAATTTCTTCCACGCAAATCATGGCAACGGCTATGGGATGTAAAATATAAGGCTCACCGCTTTTGCGGCGCATGGTCTTGTGCGCTTCCACGGCAATTTCAAAAGCAGTTCTTACATGCTCTTTGTCGCCGGGTTTCAATTTAGGCTTCAAGGCTCTTAACAACGCACGGTATTTTCGAAGAATTTCTTTTTTCTCTTCTTCTTCATTCATCGTGTATTGGGGAATATCGAGGGTGGTTTCCATGAATTACGAATTTACACAAGAATTAAATTAAAAATTAAAAATTAAGAATTTTAAAACCCGGAGGAATATCAAATGAGGTTTACCACTTCCGGGAAATTTAATTAATTAAACGTTTTTTTTCAATACAATCCATTACTTTTGCCGCCCCAAAAGCGCATGTGGTGAAATTGGTAGACACGTCAGACTTAGGATCTGATGCCGCAAGGTATGGGGGTTCGAGTCCCTCCATGAGCACTTTCTTTAACCTTTTTCTAAATAGAAAATGTAAAAATCCGTTTGGTACGGTTGATAAAATTTGAGTAATGGCAAGTGTAACAAAAGAAAATATCGGTGATCTTCACGATAAGTTGGTAGTAAAAGTTTCTAAAGAAGAGTATCTTCCCTTATTTGAAAAAGCAATAAAAGAGTATAGTAAGAAAGCCAATATTCCGGGTTTTAGAAAAGGAATGGTGCCTGCGGGAATGGTTAAAAAAATGTATGGGGCTTCTATTTTTTATGATGAAGTAATCCGGTCGGTTGAGAAGGGATTGCAGGAATACCTGGTAAAAGAAAAACCTGAAATGTTTGCGCAGCCATTACCCATGGAAAATGATTTGCATAGCCTTAGCATGAACCATCCTGAAGATTATGAATTTCCTTTTGAAATAGGATTGAAGCCTGCCATTACTTTAGATAAACTCGCTTCTTTAAAACCGGTATTGCATAAAGTGAAAGCTACTGCGGAAATGGTGAATGAGGAAGTGGAGAAAATGGTTATCAAAAACGGGGAATTAAAAGATGCCGAAGTCGTTTCATCTCCGGAAAATGTTTTAAATGTATTGTTTGAAGAGAGTGATGCAGAAGGAAATCCTGTAACAGAAGGTATTTCAAAAGATAATTCCATCCTGGTAAAATATTTTTCAGAGGATTTTCAGCAAAAATTAAATGATAAAAAAGTTGGCGACTCAATTGTTTTGCAATTAAATAGTGCCTTCTTAGAAAAAGAAAGAGAATGGATCTTATCCGATCTGGGATTGGATAAAGAAGATACTTCTTCTGTAGAAAAGTATTTTAAAATGGCCATTACAAAAATTGGCCTGGTAGAAAAAAAAGAACTCAACGAAGAGTTTTTCAAACTCGTTTTTCCTGATAAAGAAATTAAGACCGAAGAGGAATTCCGCAAAGTCCTTGAAGAAGAAATTCAAAAACAATGGGATGCCGCCGGTCGCAATCAATTGCACGACCAGTTATACCACACTTTAATAGATATGCCCATACAATTGCCGGATGCATTTTTGAGACGGTGGCTGGAAATGGGTGGAGAAAAGAGAAAGCCCCTGGAAGAGGTAGAAGCAGAATATCCAACTTTTGCTAACCAATTGAAATGGACATTAATAAGCGATAAAATTATTAATGAAAATAACCTGCAGGTTTCGGAAGAAGAATTAAGAAAAAGTATGGAGGAAGAGATCATGCGTTATTTTGGCCAGATAAAAGTGGGTGAAGATACCTCGTGGATTGAAAGTTATATTGACAGGATGATGAAGGATGAAAAACAGGTTGACAGCACTTACAGAAGAATGATCACAGATAAATTATTTGGTTGGCTGGAAACCCAGGTAACTCCTACGGAAAAGGAAATTTCTGCCGATGAATTTACGGCCATGCAGCAGCACCATCATCATTAAGATACGTGATATTAGTTTGTTTGGAAGATCAGATTTTTAAAGAAATAGTGATGGCCATTCTGAAAATATGAATTCGCTGGTCTGAAATTGAAGCTTTTTCATCTATCGTCATCTTATACTGCTTCCTGTCCTTTTGTCTTATTTTTTTAGTTAGCATAATATTTGGAACTTCACTCCCGTAAATCATTACTTAAATTTTATTTATGAATATTGGAAAAGAATTTGAAAAGTATGCTGTAAAACACAAGGGGATTAGCAGCAATACGCTTCACGGATATATCAATCATAATATAACCAACCTTACACCGAATATTATTGAAGAGAGGCCAATGAATGTGGCAGTAATGGACGTTTACAGCCGACTGATGATGGACAGAATTATCTTTCTGGGTTATCCTGTAAATGATGAAGTGGCTAACATCATTATTGCTCAATTATTATTTTTAGAAAGTACCGACCGCACACGTGATATACAACTTTATATCAATTCTCCCGGAGGCGGTGTTTATGCAGGATTGGGATTGTACGATACCATGCAGTTTGTAACGCCGGATATCGCTACCATTTGTACCGGAATTGCCGCAAGTATGGCAGCCGTTTTAATGTGCGCCGGGGCGCCGGGAAAAAGAAGCGCACTGAAACATTCACGGGTTATGATGCACCAGCCAAGCGCCGGCGCTGCAGGACAGGCATCTGATGTAGAAATTACAGTGAATGAAGTACGGAAAATCAAGCAGGAATTGTATGAAATTTTAAGTAATCATACAGGGCAAACCATAGAAAAGATTGCCAAAGACAGCAACCGCGATTATTGGATGACGGCAGATGAGGCTAAAGAATACGGCCTCGTAGATGAGGTGTTGATTACCAATTCACGGAAAGTAAAAAAATAAATAAGATCCCGGATTTCTATTATCACCTATTTCAGACTAAAAAAATATGCAGATGAATTTCTATAAAAATAATTTATCACTTTTTAATCAGGAAGAAGAGCAGGAAGAACCTGAAAAAAATGCCCCGGAGAATTCAATGGAAAAGATGATGATGGGGGCCATGATGTTTGATAAAAAATTTATTGAACAAAGAAAAATTTTTTTGTGGGGAGAAGTAAACGATAAAAGCGCGAGAGATATTACCAACAGGCTTCTGTATCTTGAAGCCATGGAGCCCGGAAAAGAAATTACCTTTTACATAAATAGCCCGGGTGGTGTTATCACCAGCGGAATGGTAATTTATGATACCATGCAAATGATCTCATCACCCGTAAGTACGGTTTGTATGGGAATGGCAGCCAGCATGGGAAGTATTTTATTGAGCGGCGGTGCTAAAGGCAAACGATATATTTTTCCTCATGGAGAAGTAATGATACACCAGCCAAGCGGTGGCGGCCAGGGCACCAGTGCCGACCTGGAAATTATGGCGCTGCAAATACTAAAAGCCAAACAATTGGGTGCCAAAATACTTGCCGATAATTGCGGCCAGTCTTACGATAAAGTAATGGAAGACTTTGATCGTGATTACTGGATGGATGCTGAAGAAAGTAAAAAATACGGCATCATTGATGATGTAATTAATAAATTGTAAAGCATCTTTTGTAAGACTTTTGTTGTCATAGATACATTCCACTTTATCTTTTTATAGTCATTTTAAAAAGAATGCGATACTTTGAAACTGAAAATATTAATCTGAAACTCAATGGCTAAACAACAAACGTTACATTGTTCATTTTGCGGAAGAAGCCGCGATGAAGTAAAAATTCTTATTGCAGGACAGGAAGGACACATTTGCGAAAACTGTGTAGAGCATGCCCAGGAAATCATTATTCAGGAAATATTACCCTCACAGGAAAAGAATTCAGCCTCCTCCAATTTTAAGCTCTCTGTAAAAAAACCGATTGAATTAAAAAAATATATTGACGAATACGTTATTTGCCAGGACGATGCTAAAAAAGTGCTAGCCGTTGCGGTTTATAATCATTACAAACGCCTCAATCAAAAAATTGATAATGATGTTGAAATAGAAAAGAGCAACATTATTATGGTGGGCGAAACCGGCACCGGTAAAACTTTATTGGCTAAGACTATAGCCCGTATCTTGAACGTGCCTTTTGCCATTGTGGACGCCACTGTTTTTACAGAAGCGGGATATGTAGGTGAAGATGTGGAAAGTATTTTAAGCCGGCTTTTGCAGGTGTGTAATTTTGATGTAAATGCTGCGCAAAAAGGAATTGTATATATTGATGAAATAGATAAAATTGCCCGGAAAAGCGATAACCCCAGCATCACCCGCGATGTAAGCGGTGAAGGCGTTCAGCAAGGTTTACTAAAGTTACTTGAGGGTACTGAGGTGCTGGTGCCGCCGCAGGGAGGACGCAAACATCCGGAACAAAAACTCATTAAAATAAATACCAGTAATATTCTCTTTATTTGCGGTGGCGCATTTGATGGTGTGGATAGATTAATTGGCCGCAGAATTAATACCAACGCGATTGGATTTAGTGTAAATAAAGACCTTCAGGAGTTTCAGAGAAAAAATCTTTTGCAATTTGTAAACGCACAGGATCTGAAATCTTTCGGATTAATTCCTGAATTGTTGGGCAGACTTCCGGTAGTAACTTACCTGGATCCGCTTGATGCCACTACTTTAAGAAATATACTTACCGAACCTAAAAATTCTCTGATTAAACAGTATAAAAAACTGTTTGAAATTGAAGGCATTGATCTCATTATTGAAGATGATGTTTATGGTTTTATGGTGGAGAAAGCTATGGAATATAAATTGGGCGCACGCGGCCTTAGAAGTATTTGCGAAAGTATTTTAACCGACGCCATGTACGAACTGCCCTCTTCTAAAGTAAAATCATTTACCCTTACCAAAGAATATGCCCAGCATAAATTCAAGATCAGTAAATTAAGCATGCTGAAAGTAGCGTAAGATGATTTTGTTTTTTTAGAATGTATTCTTCATTAGCAGGAGTTATTTTCAGTAAACAATGTTTCGACAAAATATAATATTTTTTTTCGGAAAATATTCTCTTCATTTCTTTTTTTAATTTTACTTTTACCCGGTTCTTATAAATTGCTCAAAAACGTTTTGGTTTTGATACAAAATTTTATCTCAAATGGTTGATGTAATTCTTGGCCTCCAGTGGGGCGATGAAGGGAAAGGAAAGATTGTTGATTATTTTGCTCCCGCTTATGATGTAATTGCCCGTTTTCAGGGCGGCCCCAATGCAGGGCACACTCTTTATTTTGAAGGGAAAAAAATTGTTCTCCATCAGATTCCTTCGGGAATATTTCGCGAAAACAAAATCAACCTGATAGGCAATGGGGTAGTATTGGATCCTGTAATTCTGAAAAAAGAATGTGAAGCAGTGGCAGCGTTTGGAGTAGATTATAAAAAATCCCTTTTCATAAGCGAGAGAACTCATTTGATATTGCCCACGCACCGGGCACTCGACCGCGCCAGCGAATCGTCAAAAGGCAGCGAAAAAATTGGATCTACGCTGAAAGGTATTAGCCCCGCGTATATGGACAAGACGGGAAGAAACGGCTTACGGGTGGGCGATCTTCTGGATAAAAATTTTATTTCAAAATATATTAAGCTTCGTTTAAAGCATCAAAAGCTTCTCGATAATTTTTCTTTTAATGAAGACATTTCTGCATGGGAGGAAGAATTCTTTGAAGCATTGGAATTCTTAAAAACTTTGCAAATTGTAAACGGGGAGTACTTTATAAATGATGCCATTCAAAAGGGGAAAAAAGTATTGGCAGAAGGCGCCCAGGGAAGCATGCTCGATGTGGATTTTGGAACATTCCCTTACGTTACCTCGTCAAGTACTATTACGGCAGGCGTGGGTAGTGGCCTCGGAATTTCTCCTCATAAAATTAAAGAAGTAATCGGCATCACTAAAGCGTATTGCACCAGGGTGGGAAGCGGGCCTTTTCCTACAGAATTGCATGATGAAATGGGAGACCTGATTCGGAAAAATGGAAATGAATTTGGCAGCACTACCGGAAGGCCACGACGCTGTGGATGGATAGATTTGGTTGCCCTTAATTTTGCCTGCATGATTAATGGCGTTACGCAGTTAGTAATGACTAAAGCAGATGTACTCGATGAGTTGGATACCTTAAAGATATGCAGCAGTTACCTCGTGAACGGGAAAGAAACAAAGCAGGTTCCTTTTCAAATGGACGGAATGAAAATAGAACCCTTGTATAAAGAATTTAAAGGCTGGAAAAAAGATATTACGACTGTAAAAGATTTTAAAGGATTACCCGGAGAAATGAGTACCTATATCAAATACATAAATGATACATTAGGAATTCCGGTTAATTTTATATCAAACGGGCCGGGCACAGACCAGATTATTGTGGCATTATGATTTTTGTTTTTCTTCTGAATTACTATTAAAAAAGTATTCATTATTTTTGAGCACTTGAGAATTAATTTTTTTTATACAAAAATCCTTAGCTAAAATGAAAGCAAAACCTGGTAAGGAAAAAGAATTTCCTGAAAAAAAGACTCCAAAGAAATCATCAGGCACCTCTTCTAAAGAATCTTCAGAACAACAGGAAGATGATGATGATCTTGATGATGATTTACCTGTGAAAAAGGGCAAGGCCTCTTCGTCTAAAAAAAGTAAAGAGGAAGACGATGATGATGATGTGGAAATAGAAGATGATTGGGAGAAAAACGATGATGATGATTATGATCCCGACTTTGAAGAATTTGATATTCCCAAATCAAGGAGTAAGAAAACGCCCTCCAAAAAAGGTAAGGAAGAGGATGATTTTGAAATTGATGATGATTTTAAATCACTTGATCTTTTTGATGAAGGAAATGATTTGGATGATGACGATGATTTTTAATCAAAACCCTTTGTCATTGAACCAAAATTTTGAAAAGGAATTTCACTTCATATACGCTTTCTGATTTTAAAAAATTTAAAATACAATTGCTGAGCTTTGGAAGAAGGTTCAGCAATTTTTGTTTTCTCGATAATCATGAATATGATTTTAATAAATCGTATGAATGCCTTGCTGGAGTTGGCTCTATCAGTTCCATTGTTTCCGGTAAAGAGAATCATTTACAACAGCTAGGCGAATTTCAAAAGGAAAATAGCGATTGGATATTTGGCCATGCCGCTTATGACCTTAAGAATGAAATTGAAGAATTGGTTTCTGAAAATGCGGATGAGATAGTCTTTCCTGATTTTGTTTTTTTTGTGCCGGAAATTGTTTTCATTTTATCTGAAGATTCCGTGTTGATAGGAGCGGATAAAAATTACAATGCCACAGAAATATTTAATGAAATAAGTGCATTGGCTTTTGAGCACAATGGCACTCAAAAAATTGATCTTCGTAGCCGGTTTTCGAGAAATGAATATTTGGAAGCGGTAAAAAAAATCCAGGATCACATTGCAAGAGGCGACTGCTATGAAGTATGCTTTTGCCACGAGTTTTTTTCAGAAAATACATCAATAGATCCGGTACATGTTTTCAGAAAATTGAATGATCTTTCCCCCAGTCCCTTCTCCGCTTTTTATAAATGGAAGGAAAAATATCTGATGTGCGCCAGCCCCGAAAGATTTTTAAAGAAGACAAAAGACCGGATTATTTCTCAGCCGATGAAAGGGACTTCAAAGAGAATACTTGATAACAATGAAAAAGACGAAGAAGAAAAAACGGCCTTATCGGTAAATGAAAAAGAGCGTGCGGAAAATATAATGATTGTGGACCTGGTGCGCAATGATCTGTCAAAAATTTGCAGGGAAGGCTCTGTTGCCGTTGAAGAATATTTGAAAATATATTCTTTCCCGCAGGTGCATCAAATGATCTCAACCATTGGTGGAATTCTTCGCGAAAAAATTTCTATTTCCGACATTTTAGCTGCGACTTTTCCGATGGGTTCGATGACGGGGGCTCCTAAAAAAAGAGCAATGGAAATTATTGAAAAATTTGAGCGCACAAAGCGTGGATTATTTTCCGGAATGGTTGGCTACCTCAATCCCGAAGGTGATTTTGATTTTAATGTGGTTATCAGAAGCCTTCTTTATAACAATGAAAATAAGTATTTATCCATACAGGCCGGCTCTGCTATTACTTTTAAAAGTATTCCTGAAAAGGAATATGAAGAGTGTATTATTAAAATAGAAGCGATGAAAAAAGCGCTGGAATGATTATTTCTTTTTTCCGGAAGGATAATATTTTCTTTTGTAAACAGTTTTGGAATCCATATCTATATTGCCCAGAATCTGTTGTACGCACTCATTCAAAATAGGATATTTATTGGCCACGAAGAGCGCCATTTTATCGTCCGGCAATCGCAAATTGTAAGTGGCTCCTGTGGAAAGCAAATGGTCGAACCCCGGGTTGTAATGATCGAAATATTTGGCATCCATTTCAATATTCTTTGCAATGATCTGCGCTTTATATCTTCCTGAAAGCGGCATTTCGGCTATGGTTGATTTCTCCGATTCAGAAAGCCGGGGAGTTGATAAGGTTGTCTCAGGAGAAAGATTTGAATAATTGAATTTTGCCTGTGTCCATCCTTTATCGCTGTTTGCAGTTTCCATAATATAATGGGTAGCAATAAATTTCTTCACATGATTACGGGATTCTTCGGGAAGATAGTATTGTAAGTTCCAGAAGTTTCTGCTTTTGCTTTTTCTAATGGCGCTGTAAACCCGCCCTGGGCCACCGTTGTAAGCAGCAATTACCAAAAGCCAGTCTTTCAGGTCTTTGTAGAGGGTAAGTAAATATTTTGCTGCCGCATTGGTACTTTTGAAATAATCTGTACGGTCATCTACCAACTGATTCACCTGCAAACCATAATCCCTTGCGGTATAGCTCATAAATTGCCAGGGGCCGCGGGCACCTGCCGAAGACAATGCGTAAGGTTTTAAATTGCTTTCTATCACGGCGAGATACTTAAGTTCTTTGGGTAAGCCGTATTGGGTGAGAATGCCATCAATAAAATTAAAATAGGGCATCGCTGTCTGTTGCAGGTTTTGCAAATATTTCGTATGCGATCGCAAATAATCTTCCATGTAATTCTCCGCATAGGGATTTACCTGGGAGGAATAAGGCATTGCCGCATTGTAAGAATAATTTTTAAAAAGATTTTTAAATCCATACCGGGTAACCTGGCTCAGGTATTGAACTTTTTCTTTCTTAACCGGTGTTTTAGATTCTATAACATCTTCAATTACTTTATCTTCTTCTTTATTGATGAGTGAAGTATCTGTTTGGATCTGCAGTACATTCATACCCTTTGCAACAACCGTTTTGCTTAAAGTGGTTTGCATTATGAGGAAACCCAAAAATATAAAAGGCACCTTCTTCATCGGTTAATAACGTTTATAATTCTTCATCAGAGTATCAGAGATTTCCATCAAAGTTAACTCATTGTATTTATTGGTTAGAACCTGCACCCCAAAAGGCATTCCATTGGTATGTTTAAATAGAGGCAACGAAATGCCGGGTATGCCCGTTAAATTAGCATATACCGTATAAATATCTGCCAGGTACATTGCAATGGGATCTTTTTGCATACTTCCAGCCTCAAAGGCAGTGGAGGGCGCTGTGGGCAAAAGGAGTGCGTCAAAGCCGCTGAAAATTTCTTTGGTCTGCGCCACCAATATATTACGGACCTGCTGGGCTTTGGTGTAATAAGCGTCATAATATCCTTCGCTAAGGACGAAGGTTCCCAGCATGATTCTTTTTTTAACTTCTTTACCAAAGCCATTACCCCTGTTTTTTTTATAGAATACAGTAAGATCTTCCTCGCCATTGTTATTGCGATATCCATATCTTACTCCGTCAAAACGGGATAGGTTAGACGAAGCTTCTGCCGTGGTGAGTACATAATAAGCCGGAACAATAAAATCAATAAGATAGAAATCAATTTCTTCCACAATATGGCCATCATTTTTCAGGTTATCTGCCAGCTTGTAAATTTCTTTTTTAATTTCCGGGTCCAGGCTTTTGTGTTCCAACGCATTTTTAAATAAGGCGATTTTGTATTTTCGGGGTTGAGCCGATGGTATTAGTTTTTTTGTTGGCTTTTGATTTACTGTGCTGTCGTATTCATCTTTTCCGCTAATAACTTCCAGTACTTTCGCAGTATCCTCTATGTTGTTGGAAAAGATTCCTATCTGATCAAATGAAGATGCATACGCAATAAGTCCGTGGCGCGATATGGTTCCATAGGAAGGTTTCATTCCTACGACCCCGCAAAAATCTGCAGGCTGTCTTACCGAACCTCCTGTATCACTTCCCAGGCTTACCATACAAAGCCCTGCCTGCACCGCAACAGCCGATCCGCCGGAAGACCCTCCGGGAACTTTGTTTTCATCCAAAGCATTTTTTACGCTTCCGTACACTGAGTTTTCGTTGGTACTTCCCATAGCAAATTCGTCACAATTACAACTGCCTATGATGATGGCATCTTCGGCCAGTAATTTTTCTACGGCGGTGGAATTATAAATGGAAACGAAATTTTTTAAAATACCGGATGCGGCAGTTACCTTATGATCTTTATAGCAAATAACATCTTTGAGCGCTATCACTACACCATGCAGTTTGCCACAGGGCTTTCCTTGTTTCCTTTTTTCATCAAGAAATTTTGCGCGGTTTCTGCTTTCCTCTTCATAAACTTCCACAAAAGCATTCAGGTGCTGTTGCTCCTTAATTTTTTTTAGAAAATGATCCACAACATCTGAGCAGGATGTTTTGTTTTCCAAAAGTTGTTGTTGGTAAACGGAAATGTTTTTGTATGAAATCAAGAAATATTTTTTTAATAAAAAAGGTTCAGGTGCTCATCCGATTTTAGATGCCCACCTCAACCCAGGGATGAAAATTAATTGATGGATTTATTTAGGAAGTTCTGATTGTTTTACGGGTTCAGGCGTTTCTGTTGCGGGTGTTTTGTCCTTTTCTTTTGTGCCTTCGTCAATTTCATTTTTTACACTTTCTTTGGCATCATTAAACTCTCTAACCCCGCGGCCAATACCCCGCATAAGGTCAGGTATTTTTTTGCCTCCAAAAAATAAAAGGATCACCAGTACTATTAATATCCACTCGCTGCCACCTGGCATTGCGAACAGAAAATTAGGCTTGAATAATAAAAAAGTCATGGTATTGATATTAGTGATCAAAGGTACAGTATTAATATTTACGCAAGTGTAAGCCTTCCTTTTTCAAACAGGTTAAGCGCACTGAGAATTACTTAATGAAACGGCCACATTTGGCTTTCCCGTTGGCTGCTTCATAAGGAGAAATACCGCGGGCGCAGGATGCTGATAATATACACAAAGCAAATACAATGATATAAACTCTTTTCATTTCAATAAAAAATAGGTCAGGTACAATTATATCATTAATGTATTTTAGATAAGTGACTGCAATGATATAAAATAAAAAGCCGGGGAACAAGCGTTTCCCGGTTTTTTATGAATATTTTTTTGAATTTATTTCATTCTCTTTTCCTTGATACGTGCACTCTTACCGCTTCTGTCGCGGAGGAAATATAATTTGGCGCGGCGCACTTTACCTACTTTATGTAGTTTAATACTTTCAATATTGGGAGAAAAGAAAGGGAATAAACGCTCAACTCCTACTCCGTCGCTTATTTTACGAACGGTAAAAGTAGCAGTGCCGCCTTCTCCCTGCCGCTTGATCACATCGCCTTTAAAACTCTGGATACGCTCTTTATTACCTTCCTGTATTTTGTAATTGACAGTAATATTATCACCCGCTTTAAATTTTGGGAACTCATTTTTTGCAGTCAACTGGTCGTGTACAAAAGCAATTGCATTCATGGCTTTTTATTTTAGGAGTGCGAAGGTAAGGGAATTTTGATAAATTGGTGAGTTTTATTGATTGAATTGTTTTGCTTTGTAGAACCGGCTATTTAATTTTTATAATTTTCTTAAGTAAGAATTCAAACAATCAATCAATTCAACTCTTCCGCCACTTACCTCGCCACATTCACAGCCCTTTTCTCTCTTATCACGGTTACTTTTATTTGTCCCGGATAAATCATTTCTGCCTGTATCTTTTGGGCTATTTCAAAACTTAACTTATCGCTTTCACTATCGCTCACTTTATCTGATTCCACTATTACGCGCAGTTCACGTCCTGCCTGGATGGCGTACGCTTTTTCCACACCCTGATAAGCCAGTGCCAGATTTTCCAGGTCTTTAATGCGTTGCAAATACTGCTGCATTATTTCCCGTCTTGCTCCGGGCCTGGCACCACTCATGGAATCGCACGCCTGAACCACCGGGGATATTACATATTGCATTTCCACTTCATCGTGATGAGCGCCAATTGCATTGCATACCGCAGGATTTTCACCATATTTTTCGGCCAGCCTCATTCCTAAAAGGGCATGGCTTAATTCAGTCTCTTCATCCGGAACTTTTCCTATATCGTGCAGCAACCCCGCGCGCTTGGCGAGTTTGGCATTCATTCCTAATTCAGCAGCCATTATTCCGCAGAGGTTGGCCACCTCACGGCTGTGCATCAATAAATTTTGTCCGTAAGAAGAACGGAACCGCATTTTACCCACAATTCTTACTAATTCTTTATGAAGGCCGTGAATGCCTAATTCAATTACGGTGCGCTCACCAATTTCCATGATCTGCTCTTCAATTTGCTTCCGTGTTTTTTCAACTACTTCTTCAATGCGGGCAGGATGAATACGGCCATCCGTAACGAGGCGCTGCAAGGAGAGCCGCGCTATTTCCCTGCGAAGGGGATCGAAACAGGACAGCACAATGGCTTCGGGAGTGTCATCTACTATCAAATCCACACCCTTAGCGGCTTCAATGGCTCTGATATTTCTTCCTTCACGGCCAATAATGGAGCCTTTGATCTCGTCGCTTTCCAGGTTGAAAACCGTAACCGCATTTTCAATGGCCTGCTCTGCCGCTGTACGTTGTATGGTTTGGATAATTATTTTTCGGGCTTCTTTGTTAGCACGCAGTTTGGCATCATCTACTATTTCCTGTTGTATAATAAGCGCCTGGGAATTGGCTTCATTTTTCAAACTTTCTATCAATTGCGCTTTAGCTTCTTCTACAGAAAGACCTGAAACTTTTTCGAGTCTTTTTATGTGTTCTTCCTGGTGCTTTTCCAGTTCGGCGCGCTTAATATTTATTACTTCTATCTGCCGGTTCAGGTTTTGCTTTATAGCTTCATTTTCTTTGAGGCTGCGCTCTACATTCTGATCTTTTTGATTGATGGATTGTTCCTTTTGCTTGATCCTGTTTTCAGTTTCACTCAATTTTTGATTGCGCTGAAAAACCTCTTTGTCATGTTCCGATTTTAGCTGAACAAACCGCTCTTTGGCTTCAAGTTGTTTCTCTTTTTTTAATGTTTCACCTTGTAATTGTGCATCTGAAATAATTTTTTGAGCTTGTTGTTCGGCAATTTCTATTAGTTGTTTGGTGTTTTTTGCAAATAATATTTTACCCAGGATAATGCCTGCAATTAATGCCACGGCACCAATTAATATAGGAAGAAGTTGTTCCATTGTTTTTTAAAATTTTAATACGGTTCATAATCAATATGCTACTTTATATTCAACAATTTTCTTTGAAAAATGGGAATGGGCGAAGTTAATAAAATTGTATGGAAATGAATTGCTTATAAACTTTATCCTGAAATTAATTGGGAAACCTCTTTTTACTTTAAAAAAATAAAGCCCCGCTTTAGCCGTCGGGCTTTATCATTCGTGTCGAAAAAAATTACAAATTGACTCCTATGCCTAATTTAATTGAACGGTTGTAAGCCTTTATATTCCTATTGGCATCTGTTTTTAACAGACCGTAATCATAAGAGGCCATTAAATTAATACCGTTGGAAAATTGGTATCCGATCCCACCGGTTAGGCCTGCATCCCACTTGTTTAATTGTGAAGTAGCGTCCAGGGTCTTGTTTAGTAAATTGATACCGAACACTCCTGCGGTAGTTTTTAAATCGGCCCTGGCGAGGTAAGATACCTGCGGTCCGGCAAATAATTGTAATCCTCCAAAATTCATTTTCAGCAATACAGGCACATCAAGATATTGCGATTGTAAAACAGTCTTGGCGTTGGCGCCCAAAAAGTCGGCACCTTTTATATTCAAAGCGCCTTTTAATTCGTAACCTTTCTGTGAATAATATATGCCCGGTTCAATGGAAAAATTTTCAGTTACAGGAATGTTGGTATTGAAGCCTGCAAAAAAACCGGTATGATCGCCGGTGGTAATCCTGCCATTGGAAAGATCCAACAGGCTGCCCAAATTATCTGACGCATCACCACGGATGCCGGAAGAAGAAATGCCTGCCTTTACTCCAAATGTTGGCTTTAATTGAGCGAAGCTAAATGAGAAAGTAAAAGTGGCGATAATGAGTAAAATTTTATTTTTCATAATTTTTGGGGAAGCGGATTTTAAAGCCGTTCTTAATTATGAGAAAGGAAATAAGCAGGAAAGATTAATTGATATTAGGTAAGTATTTGTTAAAGGAGAAATGTATTTCTTGAGCGTAAAATTTATTTACGCTGAGGTTATTTTCTCTGGTATCGGTTTATTAAATGATAACTTTGCCTTCTCTAAAAAAATAGAAAAATGAGTACAAAAGCATACGCAGCGCAATCTGCAAGCACACCTTTATCTGAATGGAGTATAGAAAGAAGATCGCCCAAGCCGCACGACGTACAATTAGAAATTTTGTACTGTGGAGTATGCCACAGCGATTTGCATACCGTGAGAAATGAATGGGGCTGCACCAAATATCCTGTGGTACCGGGCCATGAAATTGTGGGCCGTGTTACAGCAGTAGGCGACCATGTAACCAATT
>JBDSOE010000144.1:0-13069 GCA_039915005.1 Ginsengibacter sp. | reverse complement strand
CTTTTTGGTACCACACCAAACATGGCCCCTCCATCCAGTTTAAAATGGCCGGCATTTATAGCATATAATTTCATTTTATTTATTTTAAATCGTGGTCTTTTGCAATAACAAACGGGCATCTTTTTGTCGTCTGTGCAAGGCCGAAATTAATCCAATTAGCCCTATTGAAAAAAACACCATCAATGAAAGCACAGAATTCCGCATGCTTCCGGTAAGTTCTTCTATAAAACCAAAAGCAGAAAGGCCTATCACGATAGCCACTTTTTCGGTAACATCATAGAAACTAAAGAACGATGCGGTGTCGTTGGTGACGGGCATTAATTTTGAATAAGTGGATCTGCTTAAAGACTGAATGCCGCCCATAACAAGGCCCACAGCGATGGCTAATATATAAAAGTGATATTCAGACTGCATATAATAACCGGCTATGCATATTCCAATCCAAAAACTAACAATCCCAATAAGCGTTTGAAAATTGCCGTACATACTTGAAAGTTTAGCCATTAAATAAGCGCCTGCAATAGCTACCAATTGTATAAGCACCACGGTTATTATCAATTTTGTTGAAGGCAGGTTTAGCACTTTACTTCCAAAATTAGTGGCGGCAAGCATTACCGTCTGAACGCCCATGTTGTAAAAGAAAAGGGCAAATAAAAATCTTTTTAATACCGGCATTTTAATCATTTGCCTGAATACTTTCCTTAGCTCAACAAATCCACCTGTTATAAAATTCTTGCCGGGGTGTAATTTTTCGGATGGCAAACTTTTGGGCAACCGCTTAAAAGTAATTTGCGCGAAACCCACCCACCAGATTCCTACCAGCAAAAAAGTCCATCTAACGGCTTCCCCGGTGCTATGTAAAAAAGGAATCTTATTCCAGAATACCACTAATGCAAAACCGGCCATCTGCATGATTACGCTTCCTATGTAACCATAGGTAAATCCTTTTGCGCTGATATGATCCCTGTCTTCCTCCGCAGCTATTTCGGGCAAATAAGAATTATAAAAAACAAGACTGCTGTAAAAGCCAAAAGCGGCAACCATCATACAAATAATTCCCAGCGCAAAATTTTCGGGTGTAAAAAAATACAACCCGCTACAGGCCACTGCCCCAAGTGTACAAAACGACTGCATAAACTTTTTCTTATTCCCTTTATAATCTGCAATGGAAGACATAACAGGTAAAGTAATGGCAACTACCAGGTAAGTAAATGCCAGCGCATAATTATAAAGAGCGGTGTTTACAAAGGTCCTTCCCAAAAAATGCACCTCGCCGTTGAATGGGGAAGCCATCGTCATTTCGGTATAATAAATGGGGAAAAAAGTAGTGGTAATCACGAGGCTATAAACTGAATTAGCCCAGTCGTACATGGCCCATCCGTTAATAACTTTTTTGGAAGCAGTCTTCATGTAATAAAAAATAAGCGCTCAAATTAATAAAAATTGTTGGTATGATTTGAAGTTTGGGCTTTGATTATAAGATACCGTTATGAAATATTCTTACCACTCTTTCTTTAAAAAATGTTGTACACTCTTTGTCAAAAATATAAGCGAAGGAGATGAGTCTCTTTTTACAACGCCTCATTTCAAATTAAGTTGAGGCAACAGAATTTAGTCTTTTATAAAGGTTTTCAGGGATAAAGTATTTTATCTTTACCTGATGAAAAAGATTTTATTCGCCGCTACTTTTTGTATGTTTTTCACCTGCATTTTCGCACAGCAGGAAGATGCGAAAAGTCTTCATGAAAACGCAAAAGCGTTTATGCGCCAGGGTGATTATGCCAATGCCTCCCTCATTTTAGTAAGGGCATTGGAGCAATCTCCCAACAATATTGAAATTGCCAAAGACCTTGCCTTTGATTATTATCTTCAAAAAGAAAATGAAAAAGGGATCAATGTTATTAAACCCTTTTTGGAAAAAGACAATGGTGACGACCAGGGATACCAGATAGCCGGAATGATCTATAAAGCAATGGGGCAAACGAAGGAAGCTGAAAAATTATACAAAAAAGCTTTAAAAAATTTTCCTAAAAGCGGGCCTATTTATAACGATTATGGTGAATTGCTCTGGAGCAGCCAGGATTATTCCGCCATCAAACTATGGGAAAAAGGTATTGAAGAAGATCCCTCTTTTGCCAACAATTATTATAACGCCAGCAAATATTATTTTCTTACAAAAGATAAAATATGGAGCCTTATTTATGGAGAAATATTTATCAATATTGAATCTAATTCTTCACGTACCGCCGAAATAAAAAATACTTTGCTCGACGGGTATAAAAAACTCTTTGCAGAGACAAACCTGCTACAGAACTTTAAAAGTAATAATAAGTTTGAGCTTGCTTTCCTGGAGACCATGAACAAGCAAAACAGCGTTGTACTAAAGGGCATTAATGCGGAAACGCTAACCATGATAAGAACCCGTTTTATCCTCGACTGGAATAAAGATTACGCAGACAAATTTCCTTTAAAACTTTTCGGATTTCAGGAGCAATTGCTGGAACAGGGCTTATTTCCAGCTTATAATCAATGGATATTTGGCGCTGCGCAAAACCTGGGAGCTTACCAAAACTGGATAGGAACGTATGCGGCAGATTACAGCGCCTTTAATAAATTTCAACAAAACACATTGTTCAAAGTTCCTTCGGGGCAATATTATCATTAAGGGTGAATGGGCAATCGTGAACCGTGAACCGTGAATGGTGAATCGGCGATTAAAAGATTGTATTTATTTTACTCATTATTGTTTAATTTAGAACCTCTCTTTATTTTCGATTATTAAGTTTGTCTTCTAAAACGATTACTGTTATGACACAACCTACACGCTTATTTGATTGCTTAGAACTTCACCTAAAAGATGCCCCGGACAGAACCATGCTGGCAGGCAAAGAGGAAGGGAAATGGAAAGAATATTCAACTACAGAAGTAGCAGAAATTGTAAATAAGTTAAGCGCCGGATTATTGCAAATGGGTTTTGGAAAAGGAGACAACACCCCGGAAGGAAGAGATAAAATTGCAGTGATTGCTAAAAATCGTCCTGAATGGGTTTTACTTGATCTGGCCGTGCAAAAGATAGGAGCGGTGCTTACTCCACTTTACCCAACCATAGGCGAGTCTGAACTTGAATTTATTTTGCAGGATGCACAGGTAAAAATAATTTTTGTAAATGATAAGCTTTTATCTGATAAAGTAAATAACATAAAAGGCCGGCTTCCGGATCTGAAAGAAATTTATTCTTTTGAAAAAACGGAGGGCGTAAAATACTGGAAAGAGATTCTATCATTGGGAAACGAACAGCACTTTCTGGAGGTAAAAAGTATTTCTGACAACATAAAATACGAAGATCTCGCTACCATCATTTATACTTCCGGAACCACAGGGAAACCAAAAGGCGTGATGCTTTCGCATAAAAATATCCTTAGCAATGTGATGGACAGTTTGCCCTGTTTCCCTCCAGGAGAAAATATGAAAGCTCTTAGTTTTTTACCGTTGAATCATATTTTTGAGCGGATGGTAAGCTTCCTTTATTTGTTCAGAGGCACTTCTATCTTTTTTGCAGAAAGCATGGAAACAATCGGTGATAATTTGAAAGAAGTAAAACCTCAATTGTTTACCACAGTGCCAAGGTTACTTGAAAAAGTTTATGAAAAAATAATGCAGAAAGGGGGAGAACTTACAGGCATAAAAAGAAAATTATTTTTCTGGGCTCATTGGCTGGGCGCTAAATTTGAGATCAATAAAAACCAAGGATTTTTTTATAATCTTCAATTATCAATTGCCAACAAAATCATTTTTAAAAAATGGAGAGAGGCCCTGGGAAATGAATTGATTTGTATTATCAGTGGCGGCGCGGCATGCCAGGTAAGATTGATCAGAATTTTTACAGCAGCCCAAATACCAGTAATGGAAGGGTATGGCCTTACGGAAACTTCGCCGGTAATAAGCGTAAATCGTTATGAAGAAAAAGACAGAATGTTTGGCACCGTGGGTCCATTGATTAATAACGTAGAGGTGAAAATAGCTGATGATGGAGAAATTTTGTGTAAGGGGCCCAATATAATGATGGGTTATTACAAAAACCCTGAACTCACAGCGGAAGTGCTGGAAAATGGGTGGTTTAAAACAGGCGATATCGGAATGATAAAGGAAGACAGATTCCTTAAAATTACCGACAGAAAAAAAGAGATGTTCAAAACCAGTGGCGGAAAATATGTAGCTCCGGTAGTGATTGAAAATAAAATGAAAGAATCGCCCTTTATAGAAAATCTAATCGTGATAGGTGCGGGAGAAAAATTCGTTTCTGCATTAATTGTTCCCGCATTCAGTAATCTAAATAGCTGGTGCAAAGAAAAAAATATTGACTACAGCACCAACGAAATAATGATCTCCAATACATTGGTGCGTGATCTGTATAAAAAAGAAATAGAAAGGTACAATCAACAATTTAATCATG
This sequence comes from Ginsengibacter sp., assembly GCA_039915005.1. Taxonomy (GTDB): domain Bacteria; phylum Bacteroidota; class Bacteroidia; order Chitinophagales; family Chitinophagaceae; genus Ginsengibacter. Next base: position 8,616 of record JBDSOE010000144.1, on the reverse strand, counting down.
TAGAGCAAATTAAAAAGTTTGAATTAGTTCCTTATGAATGGAGCATAGATACCGGTGAAATGACTCCCAAGCTAAGCCTCAGAAGAAAAATAATTATGGAAAAAAATAAAGAAGCGATCAGGAGGATTTATGAATAATAAATTACTGTTAAATTCCAGGTTGAAAAATTCTGTATTTTCTCAATCGCCAGAAACCTGTTGCTCGTCTCTTTCTTCTACCGGAATTTTTTTGATAAAATTATCGTAACCTTCTGGTTGATCGCTGTTGGCTCCATATACATCCATGCTGTAGCCCACCAGTCCGTCTTTAGCTTCTATTAAATAAATAATGGAACTGTCGGATGGATCCGATTCGCCCTCAAAACGATATGTGCGGATTATTTTCAAATCTTCGGGCTGGTAAAATTTATCATTACCCGGTGTGAACCCCAATTCTGTCATACGGAATTCATTATCATATTTCTTCAGCCGTAGATTTTCCAGCACTGAAGTAACGGTTGTCATTAGATTATTTTGCGCTATCATAAAAAGATTTTAAGGGTTGAACTATCATACGGCAAAAAGGCAAATTTTGTACCTAAATAAAATTGCCGGATAAATCCGGCAATCAAAACTATTTCAAAAATGAATATTTTTTCTTAAAGCGCTTCGTAAACTTTTATTTTATTATAAAGTGTTTTTCTGTCAATTTTCAGGATCTCGGCTGCTTTGGTTTTATTAAAATTCACTTCTTTTAAAACATTCATTATGGTATCATATTCCGCTTTGGCTGCTGCGTCTTTGAGATCGGTATCTTTGAAGCGGGATTCGGAATAAGTAGAGGCATCATTATGACCATTCGATTGATAATTGCCTTGAGAAAGCGATTGGGTAATTTCCCAGGGCAATACTTTTGAATTTATTTTGCCCGAAGGAGTTAGTAAAACCGCACGCCTTACCACGTTTCTGAATTCTCTCAAATTTCCGGGCCATGCATATTTCATAAACATTTCTTCCACATCTTCTTCATAGCCTTCAATATCCTTTTGGAGTTCTTCATTGGTTTTATCAAGAAAAAACTGGGCAAAAAGCGGGATGTCACCTTTTCTTTCCCGCAGGGCCGGAAGGTTTATAGAAAATTCATTGAACATGTGATAAAGGTCTTCGCGAAATTTTCCTTTCTGATAAGCCTCCTGCAGGTTTTCATTAGAAGCTACAATAATCCTTACATCCACATCCATTTCCTTGGTGCCACCTACTCTTTTAAATCTTCTTTCCTGGATTACGCGCAATAAAGAAGCCTGCACATCTTTGGCAAGATTGGAAACCTCATCAAGAAATAAGGTGCCGCCATTAGCCAGTTCAAAATGTCCTTCCTTATCATTGATGGCACCGGTAAAAGCTCCCTTAACATGGCCGAAAAGCTCGCTCCCCGCCAGTTCTTTAGAAAGCGTTCAGCAATCCATTGCTATAAAGGGTTTGTTTTTTCTGTTGCTGCTTTCGTGAATGGTTTTGGCAATTACTTCTTTGCCGGTACCGCTTTCGCCATACAAAATAATGCTATAGTTGGTTTTTGCTACTATTTCTATTTGCCGATATACTTTTGCAGTTTCTCCATCCTGGCCTACCAGGTATTCCTTATTGGCAGAAATCACATACGGCTTTTTATGTTTTGGCATACTCGCCTTTACTGAGGGTGTAAGCGCTTCAGTGGATGGAGCAGCCAATGCTTTTTCAATTACATTAATTACTTCATCCGGAATCAATGGTTTGGTGATATAATCAAAGGCGCCTAATTTAATAACATCAACAGCTATTTTGATATCCGAATAGCCGGTAATGATTATTACGATGGTCTCAGGCTTTACTTCTTTAATTTTCGACAATACATCCTTACCATCTTTATCTCCGAGGCGAAAATCGCAAAGGACAATATCAAAATTTTCCTCATTGAATTTTGCAATGCCTTTGGCTCCGTTATGTGCTACCTCTGTTTCATAGCCTTTTTTCTCAAGAAAACGGCTCAGCAAGGTGCACATATCAAAATCATCATCAATAATCAGTATTTTCTTTTTCATAGTTTTAGTAAAAGCTTAGGATTTTTCAAAGTTAAGTTAATTCTTTGTTTTTTAATTGAGGGGTTGCTACCGTTTTTTCTTCAATTTTTATCCATTCGGCATATTCATTTGGTAATATTTTTCCACCATACAATTTAGCATATACTTTTGTAAACTCAGCGCCAAGATATAAAATAATCGAACTATAATAAACCCAAACCATAAAAATAATAACAGATCCGGCAGCACCATACAGAGAAGTAAGATTGCTCTGGCCTAAATAAAACCCTATTCCCATTTTTCCAATGGTAAAAAATAACGCCGTTACAAATCCTCCTATCAATACATCTTTCCATTTTATTCTTGCATCGGGTAATACTTTAAACATCAGCGAAAATAAAAAAGTGGCCACCAGAAAAGAAAGTATACCTTCTGTAATTTCAATAAAATAGACACTGTAATTATCAATGTATTTACCTATAAAAGCGCCAAAGGCTGAAACGAGGGCATTTAAAATAAGCGATACCACCATTACAAATCCGATACTTACAATTAAAGAAAATGAAAGCAAACGGTTAAGAATTAATTTCCACCAAACTTTGTGGGTTTTTATTCTTAGTCCCCAAATTTTATTAAGCGAATCCTGCACTTCGCCAAAAATGCTGGTGGCGCCTATCAATAATATTATGAAGCTTATTACTGTTGCAAAAAAATTATTGCCAGTGAGGTGAATATTTTTTATAGTGTCCTGAATTTGGATAGCGGCCACACTCCCGATAAGTAAATTTAATTGTTCGTAAACCTGTCCCTGCACGGCTTCTTTTCCAAAAACTAAACCTGATAAAGTAATCACTATCACTAAAATGGGAGCTATAGAAAATACAGTATAATAGGCCAGGGAAGCACTATATTTAAAAATATTATCAGTAGAAAATTCCTTAAATACCTGTTTTATATAAGCTACTATTTTCACGAAAAAGGTTTATTGTAACAATAAGATAGTTAGGGTTATTTAAAATAAAGTTAAAGGAAAAATAAACCGTACGATTGTTATAAAAAAGATATTTTCTTAAATGGGACGTCATATAAATACATATACTCATTTCGGGGAGAGATTTCCACATGAAACATGATCTCTAAATATTTTGGAAAAATATTTAGACAAATAATCTATTGGCTTTTACAAAAAAGTTATTTGGCAGAGTTTTTTATTATGGCTAAGCAAAATTATTTATTCAATTAAATCTAAAAAAAATGGGAAACTTATTGTACATCATCGCAGTAATTCTAGTAATTATCTGGGCGATTTCTTTTTTAGGCGGATTTTATACAGGAGGCATTATTCATATACTCCTTGTAATTGCGATTATAGCAATTTTACTAAAGGTAATTAACAGAGCCACCTGATTTTTTTAACCAATAAATTTAATGTTATGGATGACTGGAAATTAAAATTAAAAGGAAACTGGAATGAAACAAAAGGAAAAATGAAGAAAGCATATGCCGACCTTACTGATGATGATTTAAAATACGAGGAAGGCAAAGACGATGAATTCGTCGGAAGGATGCAGCAAAAGCTTGGAAAGACAAAAGCGGATGTAATTAAATGGATTCAGGATCTTTGATCCACTTTTATCTAAAAGGAAAACAAAACCTCATTCATTCACTTGCATGAGGTTTTTTTATGCAAGCCTAATCATGTAATATGCTCGTTACCCATCAATCGCCCATGTATGTAAAACTTGGATTTCAGTTCCTGGTAATTTTTTTTATTTGTTTATTCATTACCGTTTCGCAAAATATTTTAATCCCCTTTGCTTTTGCTATATTGCTCTCTGTACTTCTGTTGCCCATAGTGGGTTTTCTTGAATCCAAAAATATTTCCAAAGTACTTTCCATTGGGATTGCCCTTTTATTATCCCTTGCTTTTATTGCCATCATTATATATTTTCTCAGCAGCCAGATCGCACGTTTTATGCAGGACGTGCCTTCTATAAAACAACATTTGAATGAACATTTTATTGCCATTCAGAAGTGGATAAAAAATGAACTGAATATTTCCTTCAGCGAGCAAAATACTTATTTAAATCAACAGGCGGAGAAATTGAAACAAGGCGGAACGGGCTATATCAGCCATACTTTTTTTTCAATTACCGAAGCGCTCCTTCTTTTTATTTTAATGCCTATTTATACTTTTCTTTTATTGTACTACCGTGTTCACATCAGGAAATTCCTATTCGCAGTTTTTAGAAAAGAATACAGCCAACAGGTTCAAAACGTAATTAGTAAATCTAAACTGATGATACGTAGTTATATGGTGGGGCTTGTGATAGAAATGGTGATTGTAGCCTCTGCCAACTCAATTGGGCTTCTGATACTGGGCATTAGGTACGCTATCTTCTTTGGGGTAATGGCGGCAGTATTAAATATTATTCCCTATATCGGGATGTTTACTGCTACTCTTTTCACAGTTTTAGTAACCCTCACTACATCGGATAATACGAGCGATATCATCTGGATCGTTATCATTTTTTATGGAATTCACATGATAGATGTGAATATTTTAATGCCGAGGATCGTATCCTCACGGTTACGCATAAACGCACTTATATCTATCCTTGGAGTTGTGATAGGCGGCGCATTAACCGGGGTTTCAGGACTCTTCTTATCAGTGCCCGCTGTGGCCTTTATTAAAATTATTTGCGATGAGGTAGATTCTTTAAAACCGTGGGGAATGCTTATGGGCGACGATACCTCCTACACCCAAAAATCAATAATTTATAAACACCTCAGGCGTTTATCAAAATCAGGTTCTAATTAAGAGGAAGAAAGGTTCACGCAAAATCAAATGAGATAGTAAAAGTGGTGCCTACGCCTGGTTCACTTTCAGCGGATATGCTTCCGTTGTGGCTCAGGATAATATTTTGAGAATTGGCAAGGCCCAGCCCGTTTCCTTTTTCTTTGGTAGTGGAATAAGGTTCAAACAGCCTTCCCATTTGATCCCGATCCATTCCTTTCCCGTTATCACTGATTTTTGTAACACACTTATTATTTATGTTTTCTGTGCTGATTTGTAAAACACCATTAACCTCCATAGCTTCTATCGCATTTACTATAATATTCAAAAAAGCAATTTTAATCTTTTGCAGATCTATTGATACAACGCAAATATCAGGGTCATAATTTTTAATTACTTTTATTTGCTTCAGTTCAATACGGTCCGCAGCAAAAGCAAGACTGCCATCCAATACTGCATTAATGGAGGCTTTTGCAAAATTAAGATCGGCCACTCTTGTGGTATTTAATAAATCGCTTACCAGGTGATTTATACGTTCAGAATTTCTGGAAATCATGTCAAAAAACAAACGGGTGCTTTCTGTTTCAGCCACTTCGGAGCGGAGTTGTTCAATGGAAAGATTAATATTGGTAAGCGGGTTCCGCACCTCGTGGGCAATGGTACGCGCTATTCTTCCCGTTACGGCATATTTCTCAAGACTTCTTAATTCAATGAGTTCTTTATTCAAATCGGCAAGTTGCTCCACTCTTTTTTCCAACTGCTTCCGGAAATTTTTGGCCTTCTCTGTTTCCTCCTTTTTTGCCTTATTCTCTTTATTAAAAACAACTATGGAATACAAGGTGAGGAGTATGGCAATAATGATAGAAATTACACTGAAAACCTTCACAAGGTTAGAATATTTTGAAACCTCCTGAGATCGGGCGCTCCATAAATCCCGTTCTTCCTGCTGCATTTTGTGCACTTGGTTTTCAATATTTATTGATTTAATGATTCCTGCGTCGTATCCATCTAACAATTCGGGAGTAATTTTGCCCGACTTTAAAAAAGTATAAATTACCCCTTTTATCCATGTGTATTTATCTTTAATTAATTCTTTAAGGATTTTTATATTTTTTTGTTGGCTCCCATTATCAGTATCAGCAATTAAAATATTCAGTTTTGACATATTGCTGTCTGTCTTTTTTATATTCTTGTCATACTGGGCCAGTAACTGTATATTACCTGTGATCATGTATCCTCTGTATAATGATTCCCCTTTATTTACATCTCCAATAATATTATCCAGGGTATGTATGATCTCATTCGTGTGATTAACCCAATAATTTTGGTTTATTATTTTTTGAGTAGAAATAAAAGTGAGAATGTAAGCAACTACCAAAATAAAAAATGCGGCCAGGAAGCCTATTCTGGTTCGGTTAGCTATCTTGTCAAAAAATTTTTTTACCATTTATTTTTGATAATTCCGGTCGTTGTAAATATACATCCGTTTAATAGTGTTCGTCATGAAAATTATTATTTACGGGCTTTCCCGATGATCCACAAAATAATGGCTACTATAATTACTATCAATAATACCCCTACCCAAACGCCTGCTTTAAATATGCCGGCAATAGCCTCACAACTGGTAAAAGCAACACTCATAAAAATGAATAAGGCAAGCGCCGAACTTGGATTGATCTTTTTCATACTTTTTTATTTTTAAATTTTATTTTTAAATTTTTCAATACCTTTTTAACCTTTGTTTTCAATTCTGTCAAATAGTAAACTTTACATTCCTTTTCTTTTTTAGTAACGTCCGATAAATCTGTATAAAAAATTCTTTTCCTCCCGAGTTCTTCATCTTATTCATCGGTCAGATTTTCAATGTTTATTAACTTATTACTTTTAATTTGTCAATTTTTAATAGCAATTTATTTTGAGAATATTGCATTACTGGGTTAGATTCATCATCAGTAATTTTATTTTGAGACATTTTTTTTACATAAAAGACATTTCAAAATATTATGCCAAAGAAAAAAATCGGGTTTATAGTCTGTTCAAAAATTAATTATTTAAATTGCAATTTTAATGTATAAAATATATCCAAAAATCTTCCACATTATGGGAATTTTTTTACTCATGCCTTTGATATCAATCTTGAAAATTAAAGAAAGGGGTTTCCCTTGTAACTCTTCCCTGTAAAGGCTTTTATGGAATAAGCCGGAGGATTGTTTTTTATTGGCAGTGTATTTTAGCATTAATAGAAAGAACTACATTTTTCAAATTTTAAATCTTACAACTATGGGCTCAGGTAAAGTTTTAGCGAGCGTACTGGCAGGAGCTGCCGCAGGCGCAATTTTAGGTATCTTATTCGCACCAGATAAAGGCACCGAAACAAGAAGAAAGATTGCTGAAAAAGGATCAGATTTAGCAGACAACGTAAAAAATAAGTACAGTGATTTTTCCGAAACCATTTCTGAAAAATATGATGCGGCCAAAGAGAAATTGAGCAGTATTGTAAATGAAGGAAAAGATATGAGTAAAGACATGGTAAATCAGGCAAAGGATAAAGCGAATGCGATGAGAAATGATGTGAGAAACCCGGCTAATTAATTTAAGCGTTCAAAAATCATTTTCGGTACAACAGGCCCGGTAATAAAATAGAATCATGGAAAATAAAACTACCAATGTAGAGGAGCTTTTTTATAAATTAAAAGATTATGGAGATACAAGGCTCGATTTATTTAAATTGAAAAGTATAAATAAAGTTTCGGGTTTTTTATCTTCATTAATTACTTCAGTAGTTTTGATGGTGCTTCTTTTCCTGGTTATTCTATGTATAACGATAGGCGCCGCTCTGCTTTTAGGATCCCTTACCGGTAGTGCCTATTATGGCTTTTTTATTATGGCCGGCATTTATATTATTATCGGGCTTGTTTTATTTTACAATAAGGATAAGGCCATCAAAACCCCTATCAGTAACAAACTTATTAAAGATCTGGTTGATTGATGAAAAGCATTTAAATAAAAAAGCATGGATAACGAAGAAACTGCACAAGAAAAATTAGAAATGATAGCAAGCACTTCGGACCTGAATATAGCTATTAAAAGGCTCGAAAGAAAAAAGATGTTGCAGGAAGAAGAAATGCGGGATCAGTTTCACCTCATTCTTGAAAATTTGAAACCCACCAATATATTAAAGAACACCTTGCATGAAGTTCAGGAATCTACTCCCCTTAAAAACAATCTCTTTAAAATAGCCATCGGTTTGGGCGCAGGATATTTTTCGCGCAAGTTGGTGATAGGGAAATCTGCCGGCTTGGTTAAGAAAGCACTCGGTACTGCATTACAATTCGGCATTACACAGTTTGTTGCTAAAAAGGATGATGGTTCCGGCAGCAACAATTACTTTCCCAAAAAGAAAAACCTTCTTAAGAGGATATTTTCTATCTGATTTTTATTTCCTTGAAATCTTTTCTCTTAATTATTTTAGTACGCACCATCTAATGAGTCTGCATTGAAGAAATATTTTTATACTATCATAATCTCTCTCTTTACTTTCCAGTTTTCTTTTGCACAAAAAATTAAAATTCTTAACAGCCAAATTGAATCTTCCTTCAGGGGTTTAAGTGTGGTAGATAATAATATCGTTTGGGTTAGTGGAAATAACGGTATGGCAGGCAAAAGTCTTGATGGCGGCAATACCTGGAAATGGATAAAAATAAAAGGGTTTGAACATACTGATTTTAGGGATATTGAAGCATTCAGCGCCACCACAGCCATTATCATGGGAATTGGAGAGCCC
>JBDSOE010000014.1:0-3343 GCA_039915005.1 Ginsengibacter sp. | reverse complement strand
GTTTCGCTTTTTTTTATATTATAGCAACCAGTAGTTGTCTTGTCTAATCTAATTTAAAAATATAAAGAAAAAGACCAAATCAAAATTAACGGGAACCGGTTTTTCATGATTCCAAAATCTTTCCCTGATGAGATTGAAATAAATACTTGTAAAGGATCCTATTAAATAGAACGGATTTACCGCATTGACTTCAAAAATCATTTTCTAATGATTCATTACCTTTCAGAGAAAAATTGAAATGAAGATTTTTTGTACCCGGATAATTCCTGAAGCAGGGCTGCAATTATTAAAAGATGCGGGCGTAGAAGTGCTGCTATGGAAAGAAAAAAGAGAACTCACTCCGGAAGAATTAATTGAATACTGCATGCCATGCGATGCTTTGTTATCGGTTGGCTACAATAAGATCAATTCCTCATTTTTAAATGCGTGCCGGCATTTAAAAGTTATCTCGCTTCATTCTGTCGGTTTCGATAATGTGGATGTTGCTGAAGCCACCCGCTTGCATATTCCCATAGGGAATACACCTGGTGTGGTTAGCAAAGCCACTGCTGATACTGCTTTTTTATTAATGCTTACTGCATCAAGAAAAGCCTTTTACATGCACAAACGAATCACCACGGGTGAATGGAAATTTTTTGAGCCTACAGCTAATCTCGGAACAGACCTGCGCAACAAAACCCTCGGCATTTATGGCTTGGGAAAAGTAGGTGTGGAGATGGCAAAACTTTGCAGAGGTGCTTACCACATGAAAATCATTTACCACAACAGGCATCATAATGTGGAAGCAGAAAAAGAGTTGAATGCCAAATGGGTTTCGTTTGAAGAGCTATTGGAAAGAAGCGATATTCTGTCGGTGCACACCAACCTCTCAAATGAAACGAGAGGAAAATTCAACCGAACTGTTTTTGCAAAAATGAAACCTTCCGCCCTGTTTATAAATACGGCAAGGGGAGGCATTCACAATGAAGCAGATCTTATTGATGCGCTGCAATCGGGAACTATATGGGGAGCCGGTTTGGATGTTACCCATCCCGAGCCCATGCAACCCGAAAATCTTTTATTAAGGATGCCTAATGTAGCCGTAACGCCACATATAGGCACTGCCACTGTTAAAACAAGAGATGCCATGGCAAGGATTGCTGCTGAAAATATTATCGCCGGTTTAAGTGGACAGAGGATTCCTTACCCGGTTAATCCTGAAGTTTATGATTAAAGGATTAAGAGAATCAAATTATACTTTATAAAATTGAAAATGCCCAAGTCAAAGTAGTAACGGCTACTGGCACATCTTGTTTGATTCATTCCAATAAAAAAGACGGCACAAAACCGTCTCTTTTAAAATGATGATTTGAATGTTTTATCCCCTCCTGTTTCCAAATAAACGAAGTAAGAAAAGGAAGATATTGATAAAGTCAAGGTATAGATTCAATGCACCTAAAATGGACATTTTTTTCGTGTCGCTTGCAGATACATTTTCATATTCCAACCCTTCACCAATTCTTTTTAGCTTCTGCACATCATACGCCGTTAATGCCGTAAAAACCATTACCCCTACAATGCTGATGATGTAATCCAATTGGCTGCTGTGTAAAAAATAATTAATTACCATGGCAATTAAAACTCCAATAACACCCATCATTAATATGCGACCGAATTTAGTCAGGTCTTTATCGGTGGTATAACCCATGAACGCCATTACACCAAACATGGCGGAGGCGGAAAGGAAACAACCCAATACCGAGCCGGGAGTAAACGCCAGTAAAATAAAACTGAAACTGATTCCGTTAATAATAGCATAAGCCATAAACAGCGCCATCAACGCAGTGGATGAAAGTCTTTGAAACCCGAACGACATGATCAACACAAAACCCAAAGGTGCAAACAAAGTTATTTTGCCTAAGCCTGTAAGGCCGGTTGGCGCAATCAAATAACTTAAGAGCTGATCGTTTATAGAAAACTGCCACGCAAATAATGCAGAAACACCAAGGGCAATAAACATCAGTAAAAATACATTTGCTATAAACGACCTGGTACGGGTAGCCTCACCTGTTGGCGCATAGCTTATATTTGAAATGTCTGAACGCCTATTCATTAATTCCATGCTTTTAATTTTTTAGTAAATGTAATACGCATTTTATAAAATAAATAAATCCTAAAAAATAAATAAGAAACTTTTAACCACAGTAGTATCGCTTAGTATGATTGGGAACTAACCTGTTACCTCAAACCAAACCTTCTTTGCATCATTCCAATCGCCATTATAATTGATGGTGAGCTCCTCTCCTCTCTGGATTTCTCTTATGGTTTTTATCTGAATGATCTCTTTCTCATAATCCATAAAATACTCGCAATTGCTGGTATAGCTGTGATTGTAAATGGGAACATAGCCCAACGCCATGCCGCACTTATCTTTATCTGCTCCCCATTCAAAAATGTAATCATGCAATAAAGTTTTATCAAGAAGCTGGCGATCTTCAGCGCTCATAACTATTACAGGAGATTCTTCTATCAGTTTATCCGCAGGAATTTTTTCTTTGGTAAACACGCCTCTTCCCTTTGCTGGTGCAGGCTTTAAAAATAAATATGGTTTTATCATGAGGCAGGATGCTGGTTAACTGTAAAATAAATTAATTTGCACCACAATCTGCGACAAAAAATATTCTATGACAGAAGAAGAAATTTCAGTACAGGCACAATACGAAGAGATTCTGGAAACGGGAGATGAGTTTACGCTAAATGAATTTCTGAATCAACAAAATATTAGTGATGTCGCTGAACTTATTTATGAAAATGAAGAAAAGGAAATAGACATACTTCTTCACCTTTCCATACATCGCGCCACCAGCCTTTTTAAAATTCTGGAACATCCCACACAGAAAAGAATTATTAAAAATCTTCCTCCCAATAAAAGCGCAGAACTCTTAAATGAGATGGAGGCTGATGACCGTACTTCTTTTTTTGAAGACCTGCCGAACGAAGTGGTAAGGGAATTAATAAAAACCCTGAAGCCCGAAGAAAGAAAAATTACTCTGTCGCTTTTGGGCTATCCTGAAAATAGTGTGGGGCGACTGATGACGCCCGATTATGTGTATGTATATGAATACAATACCGTGGCGGAAGTGTTGAACATTATAAGAAGTGTAGGGAAAAATACCGAAACCATTGATGTGGTCTATGTCATCAACAAACATGGAGAGCTTTTGGATGATCTCAGGATCAGGGAATTTATTCTCGCTTTGCCCAATAAGAAAGTAAGTGAGATGATGGATGGCCGATTCATTGAGCTAAATGTAAACGATGACCAGGAGACGGCCAATGAAGTTTTTAAAATGAATAATCGGGT
>JBDSOE010000142.1:0-19148 GCA_039915005.1 Ginsengibacter sp. | reverse complement strand
AGTGGGTGAAGCGCTGTTTGTGAGAGCATTGATCCATTTTTATCTCGTGAATGTTTTTGGGGACATCCCTTATATAATAACGACTGACTACCTGCAAAACAGAGCGGTGCACCGTAAGCCTGAAAACGAAGTATATGGACTAGTCAAGGCCGACCTGTTGCAAGCAAGCCTATTACTGCCAGAAGAATACATCGGAACACAAAGGGTCCGTCCAAACAAATGGTCAGCACAGGCTTTATTGGCAAGAGTATTCCTTTATAGACAGCAATGGGCTGAAGCCGCTAATGCGGCATCAGCGGTATTAAACCAGTCTGATCTATTCCTTTGGCCTGGAGGAGTTGACTATGTATTCGGAAAGGAAAGTCTGTCTACCATCTGGCAACTGATGCCGGCCATAAATGGTGCCAACACTCATGAGGGCGGAATATTTATTTTCACTCAGGGTCCGCCACCTTCATTGGCAATAAGTGACCAATTAATTGCTTCTTTTAGCGATCAAGACCTGCGCAAAAGCAACTGGATAAAAGCAGTTATGAGTGGTACTACTACTTGGTATCATGCCTATAAATATAAGAAAAAGTCAAATACCGGAACTTCGACGGAATACTCCATTGTACTAAGGATAGCAGAGCAATACCTGATCAGGGCGGAGGCCATGATTTGAAAAAAACCTTGTGGCGTGGTGGTGGTGGCTACTGAAGCACCTGGATTAAATGAAGGAATAATAATGATGTTGACGGCGCCGCGGGTAGAAGTAGTTACGCCATTATTTGTGCAGCGCAAAGTACCTTTTATGATTACCTCTTGTGCAGTGGCAGTACCTGTCAGGATTGCAAATAAGGTGGCAAAAAAAATAGTTGTTTTCATTTTTTTTTGTTTTTAGAATTATTTACCGCAAGGGGGTTCAGCACAAATTCTATTTTATTTATTTCGCCAGATTCAATATCAAATTGTTTGATTTTATCCTCGTAACCAGGATGAGAAGTAACCAGGGTGATCCTGTCGCCAAAATGATAGCCGGGGATGGGGATATTGAAGCTGCCGTCATTGATTGTTTTGGAAAAATAGGGAGTACCGTCAACGACTATATCCACATCTTTGATAGGGCGATCGGCAGCATCTTTTACTGTGCCCGAAATTCGTATGATCCTCGCCTGGCTTACGGTAAGGCTTATGGGATCAAAATTGGCCAGTAAGGTATCCAAAGTTATGCTGGCATAGCCATCGCTTATCACGTTAATGATGATCCTGTTGCGTAACTGGTCGTAGGGTATGTCGGGAAATATTACCATTCCTTTTTCATTTACAGATGCTTCCCGCTGGTAATGAGGAAAGGATAAAGTAACCTCGCCTCTTGTAACCGGATTCTTATCCTGGTCAAATATCCTGATAGAAAGAAACTGATCAGTGGATCCTTTGGGCAGCATAAAGCCTCCAACGACTGTGAGTATAACGCCTACCACGGGCCCTGTAAATTTATAAGTAACATTGGACTGGATGCCTTTGAGGCTTGCATATGAATTCATGATACCGAAAATAAGTGCGCTTGCTGCCATTCCAAAAAGCACAAGTACGAGGTAAAAAATTCTGTCGTCCATCTTTTCAGTTCCACCTTGCCTCATGTAATGAAAATAGTAATAGCCGATGGCGCTTGCTGCAATGAGGCTTAATGCCGATATGATCAGGTAAGTAGCTGTAGCTACCGGTTTTTGTGTTGGGGATTTGCCTGTCATCTTTTTACCAGATTATAGATCAATTTTTAGTAAAAGGATAAAGTCTGCAGGAATCTGCAAAAATTAATACAAAAATAATTTAGAGGTAATTTTTTCGGGGAAGGATATTGGAACCAGAGTAGAAAGTTAATAAAAAATTCAACCATCAATTAATTTAAATTTTTTTGGCAATTACATAATCTTACAATACACAAAAAATGAGGATTAAAAAATAAACTGATTAATGATTCCACCTTAATCATTTAATCCACATTGCACCAGAAAATTATTAGTAAACACTTTTTGTGCCTCATCAGACAAAAGGGATTTTCTGCAGGACTTCCATTTTACAATATTGTCGCCATACATTTTTTGAACTAATTTGGAGGTAAGGCCAAAATTGAATTTGCCCCAATGCATGGTGAACGGTATAGATAATTCATCCAATCTGTCCCACACTTTTTGTATAAATACTCTTGATAATTTTGAATCAATACCATCTAATTCCATGATGCAGGTTTTGTCAAAATGAGTAAATCCAAGCAACGCCTCTGTACCTTTTACATAGCGCAATGCCAGCGCCCCTGCAAAGCGAAAATCTTTGTTGATCGCAACTATTGCTTCCAATACCGCGCTGGCATTATCTGTATGAACTCCTATGGCGGCGCTGGCTGCCTTACCTCTGAATTTTGTATTGCAGAATGTTTCACCAAGAGTTCCTGTCATACTCTCGTTAGCGGTAAATGCCAATGGAAATAATTTATTTACCAAACCCGGTACCAGCAGGGAAGACAAGCCAGGCCCCATTCCGTCCAGTACGGTTCCCATCACTCCCAGTAAGTCATCACCATAAGTAAATCCATTACCATCTTCGGTGATTCTTTCATAATCATCACGGTAAGGTACTTTATACATTGTTTTAAAATAGACGCCTTTTTGAGGATCGCCGGGCTCGAACATCTGGAGGTTCACCAATATTTCAAAATGATACAATTCTTTTTCTGGTGCTACCGGAGGCGCCGGGAGTTCATTAAGAATAGTGGAAAAATCAAGATGATTCATCGCTTGTTTCAAAGCATCGTTGTAAACAATATTACCTGTACGGTATTGTTCCAAAAGAAAAACCGGTTCTGTTTCCAATAAGATGCCATGAATAAATCCAAAGCTGCCGAAACTTACTACTGCGGCATTAAAGATATCATCATCTTTAATGGGCTCGGCACCCAGCCATCTTATAAAATTATCTGAGGCAACAGGATTTGATTTTTTTTCGATCCACACATGCCTGTCCGGCCCTACCACTATATGCAGCCCTACAATGGAATCGTGCACGGCGCCTACGTTAAAGGCAGATCCATGAGTTCCTGTAGAAGTGCATCCGGCAATCGTTTGCCCGTTACTTGCCCCCGAAGCTTTCAGTGACCTTTTAGGGTTGGAACCTTGTTCTAATTTCTCATCTAAATCAAGCACACTTATGCCACATTCTGCAAAAAAAAGATCTCCGGCACTTTTTCCGCTTTCTAAATATTGCGGCGCTACAAAAGAATTTTTAAGATTAAAAGAAAGTCGCAGCGCTTTGGTATCTACCAGGCCGCCATCACAAACGGCCACCTCCGAAAACGACCAGCCGTTTCCCAAAGCACGCAACGTTATCTTATTTTGAATAGCGTATTGAATAAGCCATTGAAAATTTTTTGTTGTATCAAAATAGGGATTGGAAGATAGTGAAGAAGGAATACTAAGTTTAAAAGAAGCATCTTTTTTGAAAGTATGTACAAAATTTTCATGGCCGTTTTCCCATTTGGTAATCGGTAACATTGAAATGCCATCCGGTAAATTAATGCGGGTTGTCATAGACCTATTTTTTAATTATGACCTAAGGAATCTGTAGCCGGACTATAAGGCGCACAACACCATTCAATTCTTTGCGGCATTACAATACCAAGAGATACTACCGATATTAAGGCAAAGCCAAGATTGTTTTTTACGGTTACTTTATTCAGATGATTGAACCTGCTGTCGCATTTTGGGTTAATGTCTTTTGGCTGTACCAGCCCCCATGCAAAAGACCAGGTGGTTTTTTTATTCAAGGGATTATTGTCAAACGTATCACAATCGTATTTTGAAACTATATGTGTAGTAGTGCAGGAATGCAGCGATGTTCCCATAGTCATGACTAATATGATGAATGCATTTCGAAGATATTTGGGGGTTATCATATTAAATGCTTTACCAAATTTAAAATAAATTTTAATTAAAATAGAGGTAATGAACCTACGGGGTAAAAAAAAAGTCGTGCTTAAACGGCACCACTTTTTTTATAAAATTTAGAAAGGCTTTTCACACATTCTAACTTTTAGAATACTTCAAATCTTCTTCAACTGATGGAGCGGGATGCTCATTGGGTTTTTTAATATTCTTTTCATTCTGTTCATTGTACCCACCCCTATTTGCAGAACCCTTTTTACTTCCATCATCACTTGCCAGACGTATTCTTTTATGGTATTTCTTTGATCTGGGTTTCATTGATAATTAATTTAATAGTGATAAAATCAGAAAGGAGCAAATTGCGTACCTGAAAGTTTTAAAAGTAATTATAAGAAAAAACGTTGGAAATATTTTTTTCAAAAAGCACTGGCATTTCAATTTTCAATTTCTATCATTATTATTATTTCAGAGGTTATTGTATTTCGAAAGAAGTAAAGGAAACTTATGAAGCCGTTTTGAAAGAAGGGATGATAAGAAGTTAAAAGTAGAAATTTATTAAAAAAAACAGCCGCGTCCAAAATAGCAATCCCGCGAACTATACAGAAGTATAAATTCTTCCGGGAACAAATTTCTGCATTCACTAAATCATTTCGAGTGACATCTGTTCGGTGTCATTTTTAGAGACTATCACTTTTAGTAGATTATTGAATACCTAAAATAAATACTTTAAAATCCAAAAGAAAAAGTATAAATTTGTACTGAGAATTTAAAAGTCTTATACTATGAGCAAAAAATTAAGTAAATACGAAATTAACGACACACCTTTAGAAGATAGTATTTTAGGGGAGCCTGCAATGGCACTTTCAGAAAACTATGTTTTAAGCAATATGGCCATATTAACCGGCGCTTCCAATAAACCTGAAAGCCAAATGACATCCTACGAAAAAATGCATATCGTGCGTGAAGGAATCAGTAAAAGAGATTTAGAGCTATTGAAAGATAAAACTGATTTAGATTATACAATGCTTGCAAAGGCACTTTCAGTAACCCGGGCCACCCTTATCAATAAAAAAAGAGGGCAAAAATTTGGCGCCGGATTAAGTGAAAAAATTGTGGGTCTTGCCGATCTTTACTCTTACGGTTTTGAAATTTTTGAAGATGAAGATCGTTTCAATCGTTGGATGGCAAAGCCAAATAAAGCTTTGGGCGGGCAGGTTCCCTACGATTTAATAGACAATCAATTTGGCAGGGAAGAAGTGAAAAACCTTATTGGAAGAATCGCTTACGGTGTTTATTCTTAATTAATAAATAATGAGAGTTTACCGGATTGGAAGAACAAAATTTGCAGGCGATTTATCCGGCGAAGGTGCGAAGTTGTTTGGAGGCCGGTGGAATCATAAACTGATTCCGTGTATTTACACTTCTGAAAGCAGAGCTTTGGCCTTGTTGGAATATACGGTGAACATTAGTATTGAAGAAATCCCACGCGCATTGAGCATTACTACATTCGAAATTCCTTCTTCAGGAATAGAACTAATAATGGAAGATAAACTTCCCGGGAATTGGAGACGCTCTCCCGCTCCCTCTTCGACGAAAGATTTCGGCACACAACTTTTGAAAAATCCCACCAATGCTATTTTCAAAATTCCTTCCTCTGTGATCACTGAAGAATATAATTATTTACTTAACCCTCTTCATGCAGATAGTAAATATTTTAAGATGGTAGAAATAAAGGATTTTATTTATGACCTGCGTATTAAAATGGTTTAATGAATTGGCGGATACTTGAATCGGGGAATACGGAATTAGTGATTTTAATTTCCCGCCGTGAGCAAGCTACAACCTCGCAAATCACTTACATCTCTTCTGCCAAGTACTTCAAAAGCCCCATTCTTATAAACTTTTCCTACATCGTCGGTAGCAATGAAAGAGCATGAATAAAGGTTCGCGAGATCTATAATATTTAATAAACCATTGGCGGGTGTGTTGGCAACGGTATTGGAAATGATAGCAAAGGGATCGTTGTATTCTCTTACTAAAACTTTCATCCATGGCGGATTGTGAAACAATCCTTCTTGTTTTGAATAAGCCTGGGAAAGTAATTCTGTCATGCCATATTCTGAGTGCACAGCATGAACGCCTAATTTATTTTGTAAAAACTGATGTACTTCTTCACGGGTTATTTCTTCACGTCTTCCTTTCATACCGCCGGTTTCCATTACAACGGTGTTTTGAAGTTTCATGGAATATTTCTCTGCGAAATCTAGTAAGGAAAAAGTAACACCTATTAGTAAAGTAGGTTGTTCAATAATTTCATTATGAACAATGGTTTGATACAATCTCTCATGGTTGTTCAGATAGAAGCCACTGTTGTTATTTTCACTTTTTCCGATAAGGCTGTGAACCATTGATACCAGCGAAGAATTATTTCTTTCGAGGTAGCCGGGCAATAATCCTAAAATGCACCAATCTTTTGGATTCCCGTAAAACAGATTGAAAGCTTTGGAAAAACTTTTCCTGTAAAGCGATATTTTTTTCACCAAATGCCTGCTTGTGTTTTGGCCGGTGGTACCGCTACTTTCAAAAATAATTTCGGGCTCAAATGTTGTAGTTGTTATTTCATGAGTTTTAAAAAATGAGATGGGTAAAAAAGGAATTGTTTCAATAGTGTTAATATTGCCCGGATTGATTCTGAGAGAATCTACGTATTTTTTATACACAGAATTGAGGGAATACTGTAGATGAAATATCTCCAGTGCCAGATCATCAAAATTATAATAGGAGGTGTGGAAAATCTTATTTTCCCAATCGGATATTTCTAAAGACTTATTCAGTTTTAAATATTTAAATTTGAATTTTAAACCACAAAGATGCGTTACACTATTTTATTTTCAATATTCTTATTCGCAATACTTTCGGGGTGCCATAAAGATAAATTTAATACCACTCCCTCTCTTAAATTTACTTCGGTTAATACTACGGAACTCCGATCAGGCCAGTTGTTGCGGTTTACTCTGAATTTTACGGATGCTGAAGGCGATCTTAGCGACTCTATTTTTGTCCAGAAACTGGTGGCTAATTGTCCGGCAAGTGGTTTTAATCAAGCTTTTCCGGTACCTTCTTTCCCGGCTTCTAAAGATCAGCAGGGAGAACTGCTGATAACTTTTGGCTATAATGCAAATACTCCTACTATTTCATATTCTGACGTAGTAGCTTACAGGTGCGCTCAAAATGATACCGCGGTTTTTAGGTTTGCTTTGAGAGATAAAGCCAATCATATAAGTGATACCATTTCTTCTCCTCCCATCATTATTTATAAATAGCCGTGTGGTTTAAAAAGGTCTCGGGATTTATTTTATTTGGCAGTATTTTTATTGCATCCTGTGCAGTGGCATTTTGTATGGAGACCAATATTCTATTGGGGCTTCCTTTCAACTCTTTTAGTTTTTATTGTTTTGTATTTGGAGCCACTTTGGTACAATACAACCTGCATTATTTAGTGAAAACTATAGCTGTAAAAGATTCTGTACGCCTTGCCTGGTCGCAGCGAAATAAGGCGGTGCATTTTATACTTTTGGCGGTGGGAATTATTCTCATTTTGTTCAGTTTTTATAGTTTCCATCTGAAGCATTTTATGGTTCTTTTATGCCTTGGCGGCGTTGCTTTTTTATACTCATTTCCCATTCTTCCCTTTGGCAAAAAAAGAAGAATTAAAGACTACGGGTTTTTAAAGATTATTACGCTGGCTTTGTTGTGGACACTGGTAACCGTGTGGTTTCCGGTGAATAACATGCAGTTCGATCCGTATCTTTTTTCATTTGTTTTTGTAAAAAGATTTGTTTTCATGTTTGTACTTTGCTTACTGTTTGATGTTCGGGATATTGAAATTGACAGCGAAGAAAAGATTAATACACTTGCTGTATTTATCGGTAAAAGGAAATCGTATTCTGTGTCCTCCCTATTACTGATCGTGTTTGTAATATTTTCAGTTGTGCAATATTTTTATTTTCCTCAACCGGGGGTTCTTATTGCCATGCTTATTTCGGCGGTGATTACTTATGCCACCATGGAGCTTACTAAAAAAAATAATTCCGACTTTATTTATCTCGCGGGCGTAGATGGTATGATGATGGTGCAGGCGGTGCTTGTCTATCTATTCAGTTTAAAACTTTAAATTTGCATTTTTTATAAAAAAGTTTTTTAATTATTTAATATGGCAAAAAGTAAAAAGTCACCTTTTAGTATCAGTGAAAAATCAATGGATTTTCTAAAGACGTACATGAACAATGCTTCGCCGGTAGGGTCTGAATCAGCCGGACAGAAAATATGGCTCAATTATATCAAAAGCTATGTGGACAGCACTTTCACAGATCCTTACGGAACTGCGGTTGGCGTTATTAATCCCAATAAAACCTTTAAAGTGGTAATAGAAGCTCATGCGGATGAAATAAGATGGTTTGTAAATTATATATCGCCCGAAGGATTTATTTATTTAAAAAGAAACGGAGGGGTGGATCATCAGATAGCTCCATCGCAAAGGGTAATTATTCACGGGAAAAAAGGACAGGTGAAGGCGGTATTTGGATGGCCGGCTATTCATACACGCCACGGCGTTGGTGATAAAGAAACACAACCAAAAGTGGAAAATCTTTTTCTTGATTGCGGTGCACGCAATAAAAAAGAAACAGAAGATTTGGGAATACACGTAGGTGCCGTGGTAACTTATACCGAAGGCTTTGATGAAATAGCTTATGGCAATTTAATAGGCCGCGCATTTGATAATCGTATCGGAGGTTTTATGATAGCTCAGGTGGCCAGATTATTAAAAGAAAATAAAAAGACAATTCCCTATTCATTGTATGTGGTGAATGCCGTGCAGGAAGAAATTGGCTTGCGTGGTGCGGAAATGATTGCACGAAGAATAAAACCTGATGTGGCCATTATTACCGATGTAACGCATGACTCTACTACTCCTATGATCAACAAAAATGTTCAGGGCGATTGTTCTTGCGGCAAAGGACCTGCACTGACTTACGGCCCTGCGGTGCATAATAAATTATTGGGTTTGATTGAGAATGTTGCTGCTAAAAATAAGATCCCGGTACAGTTGCAGGCAGTGAGCCGCAGCACCGGTACCGATACGGACTCTTTCGCTTATGCAAATGATGGCTGCCCTTCTGCATTAATTTCAATTCCTTTGCGCTACATGCACACCACCGTTGAGATGTTGCATAAAGATGATGTTGAAAACACCATCAGGCTTATTTATGAAAGCGTACTGGCACTTACGCCCAAAACGAATCTGAGTTATTTTAATTGACTGAAATGGAATGAATCAATAAAAAACAGAACAATAGTTTATGGCTGAAGACAGTTGGTGCGAAAAGTTTTTTATTGGCTAATTTGCTAATTATGGATAAAGAAATCCTTTTGGATGCTTATCGTTTAATGTG
The DNA here is from genome assembly GCA_039915005.1 of Ginsengibacter sp. Classification (GTDB taxonomy): domain Bacteria; phylum Bacteroidota; class Bacteroidia; order Chitinophagales; family Chitinophagaceae; genus Ginsengibacter. The sequence goes on along the minus strand of JBDSOE010000142.1, from coordinate 9,775 downwards.
TACTGCAGGCGCAATGGCTGATATTTATGAAGCCAACCGTACTGTTTGCAAATATGTACATTCCACCTCGCGCGGGCATGAAGCCATTCAATTGGCAACTGCATTTCAATTGTTGCCTTGTGATTTTGTAAGTCCTTATTATCGTGATGAAAGTTTGTTGCTGGGGCTTGGCTTTTCGCCTTATACATTAATGCTACAATTACTTGCAAAAGCAGATGATATTTTTACCGGCGGAAAGGAATATTATTCTCATCCTAATTATAGAGGGGAAGATAAGCCAACGATTATACATCAAAGCAGCGCTACGGGTATGCAGGCAATACCCGCCACCGGCGTAGCACAGGGATTACAATATTTAGGAAAGATAAATTCTCCCTTATATAAAAAAGGCAAGAAGGAGGAACGGCCCATTGTAATTTGTTCTCTCGGTGATGCCAGCCTTACGGAAGGTGAAGTAAGCGAAGCCTTTCAAGTGGCGGTTTTAAAGAGATTGCCAATCATTTATCTGGTACAGGATAATGACTGGGGAATCAGCGTTACTTCTGAGGAAGCACGCACTATGAATGCTGCTGAATTTGCAAAAGGGTTTAAAGGCTTGCAGCGTGTAAGCATAGACGGTAGTAACTTTTTTCAAAGTTACGAAGTAATGAAAAATATTGTTGGTCAGGTAAGAGAAAATTCAGGGCCGTTTTTGGTTCATGCGAAAGTCCCATTGCTTGGGCATCATACAAGTGGAGTAAGGAAAGAGTTTTACAGAACAAAAGAAGAACTTGCCAAACAGGCAGAAGAGGATCCATTTCCAAAATTAAAAAAACGACTGCTTCATTTGGGAGTTCAAGAAAAAGATCTGGATGAAATGGAAGCGATTGTGAAGGAGGCAATAGGCCAGCAATTTGAAAAAGCAACCCAGGCTCCGGAACCCGACCCTTTAAAAATTCAGAATCACATTTTTGCACACACACTGGTAACAGAAGAAAAAGGAGACCGTTCACCTTCGGGAAAAGAAAAAGTACTTATGGTGGATGCAGCATTATTTGCTATACGCGAAATAATGGAAGAATTTCCTGAAGCGGTGTTGTATGGACAGGATGTAGGACGAAGGCTGGGCGGTGTTTTCAGAGAGACGGCTACTTTAGGCGAACAGTTTGGCGATCATCGTGTTTTTAATACTGCCATCCAGGAAGCGTACATTATTGGTTCTACCGCAGGCATGAGTGCGACGGGTGTAAAACCAATTGTAGAAGTTCAGTTTGCCGATTATATTTATCCGGGTATTAATCAACTGGCAACAGAAGTTGCGAAAAGCTGTTATTTAAGCTGTGGCAAATTTCCGGTGCAAACGGTGATTCGTGTGCCCATTGGCGCTTATGGTGGCGGTGGCCCATATCACAGCGGAAGTATAGAAACCTTGCTGTTATCCATTAAAGGAATTAAAATTGCCTATCCATCCAATGCGGCAGATATGAAGGGATTGATGAAAGCTGCATTCATGGATACCAATCCTGTGATTATGCTGGAACACAAAGGCCTCTACTGGAGTAAAGTTCCCGGTACGGAAGAGGCAAAATCAATAGAGCCTTCCCGGGATTACGTATTACCGTTGGGTAAAGGAAACAGAATATTGGAAGCGGATGAAAACAAAGTGCGGGGTGGAGAAAGCTGTTGTATTATTACCTATGGAATGGGCGTGTATTGGGCAAAAGCATCGGCTAAAAATTTTGTCGGGCAAATTGAAATTATTGATTTACGCACTTTATTTCCTTTGGATGAGGCTTTAATTTTTTCAACTGTAAAAAAGCACGGGAAATGTTTGGTACTTACCGAGGAACAACAGAATAATTCTTTTGCGGAAGCATTGGCAGGAAGAATTTCGAAAGAGTGTTTTCGATTTTTAGATGCGCCGGTGCAGGTATTGGGAGCATTAAATCTTCCGGCTGTACCTATGAATGTTATTCTGGAAAACGCTATGTTGCCCAATGCGGATAAAGTAAGTGAAATCGTGAGGGAGTTATTGAAGTATTAATCTTTTAAATCGCCCTAAATATATTTAATGGCATTTTACACTTAGGTGGAAATTGGTATGATTTGTAATCCCTCCACTAAAATTTTATATTTTAAAAAAGCCTTCAATTCTTATATTTGCATTTTCTGCCCGATAGTATAATGGTAGTACAGCAGATTCTGATTCTGCTTGTCTTGGTTCGAATCCAGGTCGGGTAACCAATAGACCGGTGTAGCTAATGTAGTTTTCTTTATTGAGTTAGCAGCCGCATCCGGTACGCGTTCATTGCGGTAACCCCCAGTTTTTTTATTAAACGATTATTTACAATTACTCCTACAGGCGCGCCTATTATAGGTATTAGCTGGAGCATTTTTGCAATATCAAGATAGTCGCGGTATTCCTGTTGAAAACTTCTCCACTCAAATTGATTAATGTCTTCGGGTAAATGTTTTTGTTTTTCTTCCCAATCCGTCATTTTTATATAAACGTTCTTACGATGCTCATCGCTGGAAAATGCGAGTTCGAAGATATGAAGCAGGTAAACTCTTTCTTTATAATCATCTACATCAAAACCATACAGTGCGGCTATTTCAAACAATAATTTTATTTTGATTCCTATTAAAATAGGAAAATCTGCGAGACCCAGTAATATTCCGCCGGCACCCGTGATACCGCCTTCGGCTGCAGCCGTTTTTCTGTACCAATTTATTTTCTTTTGAACTGCCGTTTCACGCGTCTGCAGGTCCACATTCAGGATAGGTGGTGAAGTGGTATGTTTGGCGCCAAATAGTACACCACGAATCATTTGTTTAATGGTAACGGTTATCGCTTTATGTATTTTCTCAGGTATCCAGCTATTTATTTTTGTTTGAATTTTTTTTGAAAGTCCATTCAAGAGGGCTGGCCTGCGCAGCATTTTCTTTTGCCACGTTATTAATTCTTCATGAGCCAACAGATTGTATTCATTCATATAATCCCTTTACTCAAAAGTACAAAGTACTAAAACAGTTTTTTGGAATGAATAAACTTTAATTTTTTTTATGAAGGTCTCCTCCTTGTTTTGTTATAATGAGATGGAAGATTAGAGCCAGAATTACAGGGCTTATTATTTGATTTTAATGCCCGTAATTTTATTTCAATTCTTCTTTTATCTCCCACACCAATGCGCTTGCGCCAAGGATGGCGGCATCCGATTCTTTCAGTTCGCTAAATAATAATTTTACTTTATTTTGAAAAATAGGCAGCAGATTTTTTTCCATATTCTCTTTTACTGGGTCTAATAAAAGATTACCTGCTTTAATGACGCCGCCAAATAAAATGATGGCTTCCGGTGAGGAAAACATCACAAAATTAGCAAGTGCTTCTCCCAATATTTTTCCTGTGAACTGGAAAACTTCATTGGCTATTTTATCTCCTTTTGCAGCCGCTTCAAATACTGTTTTAGAGGTAATCTCTTCATGAGGAATATTGCGTAGCAAACTTTTTTCACCTATCCTTTCATCAATGATTTCCCTGGCGGTGATGGCTATGCCCGTGGCTGAAGCATAGGTTTCCAAAGTGCCCCTCATACCTGTGCCCCAGTGCAGGCGGCCTTCCGGGCGAATTACCGTATGGCCCAGTTCTCCCGCAAATCCATCGTGCCCATAAATCAACTGGCCATTGGCTATAATGCCGCTGCCCACACCGGTGCCTAATGTAATCATAATAAAATCGCGCATGCCACGTGCGGCGCCATACATCATTTCACCTACGGCAGCGGCATTGGCATCGTTGGTGAGGGTACAGGGTTTTAGAAATCTGTCGGATATGAGTTTGGCTATGGGTATAATTCCTTTCCAGTGGAGGTTTGGGGCATAATCAATAGTGCCGGTATAATAGTTTCCATTGGGTGCGCCTACTCCAATTCCTTTTATAACTTTTTCTCCGCCCACATTTTTGATGGAAGGTTTTAGCTCCTCATATAGCTGATCAATAAACTGATGAATATCGCTGTACTTGTCTGTAGGGATGTTTCCTGTGTTTGAAATCTCACCGCGGTGGTTTACAATTCCAAACTTGGTGGTGGTGCCGCCAATATCAATTCCTATAGCAAACTCCTGGGGTAATTCTATTTCTTTTATTTTCATAATTTAGGTATGGTGGGTGATAAATTGGGGATGAGAGATGAAAAAGCATCCGATTCTCGGTTACTAATACGTTGTCAAATCACATTAATCAATCTCGTCATTCAAGGCACCTTCGGGAGATAAGGCAGTGGTATCGTCTTCCACCGGAGTTTCATAATCAATTCCCTGTCTTTTTAAAATTCCTTTTACCAGGAAGGCAAATAATACAATGTAGGCAAAACAAATGAGTGGAATCCAATAGGATTGATGAATACCATATCCCACTATATCGCTTTTTGATTGAAGAAGATCTGCCAGCTTTCCCTGTATAGGCGGTATTACGCCACCACCCAATATCATCATTATTAAAAAGGCGGAGCCCTGGGTGGTATATTTACCCAAACCTGCTACAGATAAAGTAAAGATGGCAGGCCACATAATGGAACAAAACAAGCCGCCGCTAATGAATGCATATACTGCTAAAGTGCCTGTGGAAAAGATGCCGATAGCCATAGCGGTTACCCCCAATAATCCAAAAATTAAAAGTGTTTTGGCTGGTTTATCCTTGCTTACATAAAAAGCGCCTATCTGAATGAGCACACAAATAATATAGTAATAGAGCACTCTTACATCATATTGAGAAAGAGCGTTTACACCCAGCACAATGGCAAAGGCAACCAAGGGAACAACGAAAGTAAGAATGCGTTTTGTGGAGGGTGTAAAATTAAATGCTGAAATAGATCCTACCCATCTTCCTATCATTAAACTACCCCAATACATAGAAATAAAAAGTGCAGCCTCAGATGTTGAATGGCTGCCGAAAGCGGGCTTGCTTATTAATTCGCTCAGGTTACTAACGATGGTAACTTCTGTGCCCACATATAAAAAGAGCGCCAGCATACCCAGCACCAGTTGAGGATATTTCATAGCGCCCCATCCTTCCGGATTTTTTTTGGCGCTAAAATTAGAGATCAGCAAACTGAGAACCACCACCCCTAAAGCACCGAACAACCATTTCATTCTAAAAGCCTCCATGGAAAGTTTTTCTGCATCAGAAGCATTGGTCAGATCCGTTTTATAACTATTAAAAACAGGGACGAACATTATGATAAGCAAGCCTGTCATAATGAGTAACGAGTATAAAGCCTTGCTGGCTTTCTCCGTTTTTTCAGCAGAAATACCTGCGGGAACTTTTTTAGAAAAATAAAACAACGCGGCTGCACCAATAAAAAGAACGCCTACGCAGCCATACAAAATAATTACTTTGCTAAGGCTGAGCCCCGCAATCTTTTCATCGGTTATTGCTGCGGTGGTTCCGAACAAAGCAAAGGCCACAATCAATGGCCCAAGCATAGTTCCGAAAGAATTAACCCCGCCTCCAAGATTGACACGGCTGGCTCCCGTGGAAGGATCGCCCAATATAATGGCAAATGGCTGGGCGGCTGTTTGCTGCAAGGAAAACCCAAGCGCCACAATAAATAGCCCTACCAGCATTCCGATAAAAGTATTTCCGTTCACGGCTATTATCATGGCTACGGCGCCCAAGGCCGAAAACAATAATCCGTAAACAATGCTTCTTTTATATCCCCATTTGGCTACCAGGTCTTTGCCCCCAAAAGCGCCATACGCAAAGAGAGCAAGCGCTCCCAAATAATAGGCGAGGTAAAAAGCAAAGTCAATTAACTGACTTTGAAATTGGTCGAGATGAAAATAATGTTTACAAAAAGGAATGAAAACACTATTGCCCGCAGCAATAAAACCCCAAAAGAAAAACACGGTAACTAAAGTAGTAAGCGCCCCATAATTGGTTGGCTCTAATTTGTCAGAAGAAGTAAGTTTTGGAGTAGGTAAACTCATTGAGGGAGTAGCCATTGATGGTTAATTTTTAAGATGAAAATAATGGTTCTTTATTATAAACAACAGAAATATTTTTTCGAACTTACATTGTTCTTTCTTTTTCAGCCGACAATTCATTTTAGAATTGTGTTTGCAGATCTGGTTACTTTTATTTATTTTGATTTTAAACCAGTGTGTTTAAAAAGTTGAAATCTATAATCTAAATTCTGAAAAAAGGTTCAAGGTATCATTTTTTATTAATAAAGTTTCCAGGCACAAAAAAAATGGTCATTAATATAAAACTACTTATTTTCAACAAATGGAAATTATTCATGTAAGCGCGGAATGTTATCCTGTTGCCAAGGCGGGTGGCCTTGGCGATGTGGTAGGAGCATTGCCAAAATACCAAAACAAACTGGGGCATATTGCCAAGGTGGTTATGCCTATGTACCGCACACCATTCTTATTTCAGCATCTGTTTGAAGTGGTGCATAAAGGTTCATTTGGCATGGCCAATTATTGGTTGGATTACACAATCATTAAGGAAGCGAATAACACCCTTGGCTTTGATTTGTATCTCGTGGACATCTTCGGTTTGCTCGATCGTGAAAAAGTTTATGGGTATGCCGATGATATCGAGCGCTTTATGGCTTTTCAAATTGCGGTAGTGGATTGGATAAGCAAATGGCAGCATCGCCCGGATATTATCAATGTGCACGATCACCATGCGGCCCTTATTCCGTTCATGATGCAGCATTGCCGGGCGTATCGTCATTTATCTTCCATAAAAACTATCCTTACCATCCATAATGCGCAGTACCAGGGCTGGATTGACTGGAGTAAATCAAATCTTTTACCCGAATATGATAAATGGAAATGGGGCTTTTTGGATTGGGAAAAAACAATTAATTCTTTGGGCTCAGGAATTAAATGCGCTTCTAAAGTAAACACCGTTAGCCCGGGATACCTCGAAGAATTAAGGTATGAAGCCAATGGCCTGGAAAAATTATTTGAGTATGAAAGAGGAAAATGCTTTGGAATTTTAAATGGGATTGATGATGAAGTATGGAATCCTGAAACAGACACATTTATTGTACAGAATTTTGAAGTTATCAATAGCGGAGAAAAAAAAAGGGCTAATAAAAAAATATTGTGCGATCAGTTTAATCTTGATGAAACAAAACCGCTGATTGTTTTTATAGGAAGATTGGTTTCGGAAAAAGCAGCTGACCTTTTGCCTTCTGTCATCGGCGATTCTATTTATTATATGGAAGGCAAAATGAATTTTTTGGTGTTGGGTAGTGGAGATGCTGAAGTTGAAAATAAATTGAGTAATTTGACCAGCCATCTTTTTGGATATTATAATTCCCTGATAGGTTACAATGAAAAGCTGAGCCACCAAATGTATGCCGGTGCAGATTTTTTATTGATGCCAAGCAGGGTGGAGCCATGCGGCTTAAATCAAATGTATGCGCTGCGATATGGAACTATCCCCATGGTGAGGCGTACCGGTGGATTGAAAGATACCGTAAAAGATTTTGGTGAGGAAGGTGGCTTTGGTATTTGTTTTAATGAAGCATCAGTAGGTGATATTTGTTATTCAGTACATCGTGCGGTACAGTTGTTTGAAAACAAAGAAAAGATGAATGAGATAAGAAATTACATTATGCAGATTGACCACAGTTGGGAAAAAAGTGCTGAGATTTATATTAACTTGTACAAAGCGTAACAGAGGAGGAAGGGTTGAACGAAATGGTTTACAATGTGATAATTTAATTTGCCTGTGAGTAGCCTGACAAAGCAAAATAATAAAATATGGTACCAATAATAAACCTCCTTCTTCTTATTTTTAAATAAATTAAAATGGATACAAACATGTGGATTAGTAAGTCATTGATAGCCGTAATACTTGGTGGTGGTGCTGGATCACGCCTTTACCCTCTTACCGCAAACAGAAGTAAACCTGCCGTTCCTATTGCTGCCAAATACCGGTTGGTTGATATTCCCATTTCCAATTGTATCAATTCTAACATCAACAGAATTTTTGTGCTTACACAATACAATTCTGCTTCACTTAATAAGCACATAAAAAATACGTACCAGTTTAGCGCATTCAGCAGCGGGTTTGTAGATATTCTTGCTGCCGAACAAACGCCCGATAATCCTCAATGGTTTCAGGGCACTGCCGATGCGGTACGCCAGTCTTTGCGCCATTTAAAGAGTTATGAATTTGATCATGTGCTCATTCTTTCCGGTGACCAACTTTACCAGATGGATTTTGGAAACATGTTTCGGATTCATGAAAAAGAAGGTGCGGATATTACCATTGCTACAATTCCTGTTACGGAAAAAGAAGCTACTGAATTTGGTATTCTGAAGGCCAATGAACAAAACCGTATCATTTCCTTTATTGAAAAACCGGGGTACGATCTGTTGCCTGATTGGATCAGCGATACCAAAGAGACCATGCAAAATCTGGGAAGAAATTACCTGGCCTCCATGGGTATTTATCTTTTTAAAAAAGAAATTCTTTGGGATCTTTTAGAAACCCATCATGGAGATGCTACTGATTTTGGAAAAGAAATTATTCCTTCTTCCATAAAAGATTTCGATGTGTATAGTTATCAATATGGTGGTTACTGGACTGATATTGGAAACATCTCATCCTTCTTTGAAGCCAATTTAGAATTGACGCAGGAACTTCCTGATTTCAATCTTTTTGATAATGCCAACAAAGTCTATAGCAGGCCAAGAATGCTGCCTCCTGCAAAGATCAGCGGCACCACACTTTTAAATACCATCGCCGGTGATGGCTGCATCATTCATGCGGAAAGTTTGGAAAATTGTGTGGTAGGGATAAGAATGAGGATTGGCTACGGTACTAAAATTTTTAGATGCTATTTAATGGGTACTGATTTTTATGAAACTATTGAAGAGATGGATTACGCGGCAGCACAGGGATTGCCTAAACTGGGCATTGGTGATAACTGCTACATTAACAATGCCATCATTGATAAGAATTGTCGTATAGGCAACAACGTTAGAATAAATGGCGGCACTCATCTTTCCAATCACGACCACTCTTTATATACAGTAAAAGATGGTATCGTTGTTATAAAAAAAGGTGCCGTACTTCCTGATGGATATGTGATTGAGTAGGGGGTTATTTTATTGTTTAATTAGTTAATTGGTTGCGGGTGGGGCTTACAATCCGTGATTAATGCTCAATACTGATATCTGAATTATATTTTTTTTACAGAACCATTCTATGTCACAATTTCAAATACCAAAACAGCGACTCACTTTTAAGCAGATCCTAAATATGAGTTTTGGTTTTTTTGGAATTCAGTTTGGCTTTGCCTTACAGAATGCCAATGTATCCCGGATATTCCAAACGCTGGGCGCTGAAATTGATAAGATAGGGATTTTGTGGATCGCGGCTCCCATCACCGGATTGCTGGTACAACCTATTATTGGTTATTTAAGCGATCGCACCTGGCATCCACGTTGGGGCAGACGAAGGCCTTTCTTTTTTATTGGCGCTGTTCTTTCTTCGTTAGCACTTTTTCTAATGCCGCAGGCAACCGTACTTTGGATGGCAGCTACCTTGTTATGGGTTCTTGATGCTTCCATTAATATTTCTATGGAACCCTTTCGTGCTTTTGTGGGCGATAAATTACCTTCTTCCCAAAGAACGACCGGGTTTGCCACACAAACCTTTTTCATCGGCCTTGGTGCGGTTATCGCTTCTTTGCTTCCTTATTTTTTTACGAATTTTTTAAACATAAGTAACATCGCTCCGGAAGGGCAGATTGGTGATTCGGTAAAATAT
>JBDSOE010000222.1:0-4967 GCA_039915005.1 Ginsengibacter sp. | reverse complement strand
GTAACAATTCTTTGGCTTAAAAGAACAAAATTACGAAGGCGCTTATGGTTCGCTGCTCTGAATTATTTTTTTTGTAAAATAAAAAAGAAAAGGAATTGAGTAGCTGGGACAGAATTCAAACAGGGGGCAGAATTATATTTTATGGATGTTCCTTTTTTTGCAATTCACAAATCAAAGATAGCCTCTCGCAAAATACACTCATTATTTAATCGTCCTTTAAGCCTAAAGCCTGGATGTAGCCTTTGTTGGGCACACAATTCTTAAATCGGGCATTCAGCAAAAATCCTTCCAACGCTTTTCTTATTTCATCTTTATCCTTTGGCCTCAATCTTCTTATATCCGCAAAACTATTGTAAATAATAGCGAGGTGGAAAATGGTACTTAGTGTTTAAACAATAGATCAGCTTAATTTTACAGCGGATATTTTTATAAGAACCCATTAATTATTGAAAATAAAATTATTTTAAAAAATATAAGCATGAGCCTTTCTTTAAACAGAAATATATTTGGCGATGTTGCCAACCACGGGAATACGCTTACCAGGGAAGAATCTTACCAATTATTAAACGATTGGGTATTGAATGACAGGTTGCGCTTGCACATGAAGCAGATAGCGCACCTGATGAAATGCTGGGCCGCTGAAAAAGAAAATCTTGATGAAGCGGACCAATGGCGATGGGAAATGGCCGGCCTTCTGCATGATGCAGATTGGGATCAATGGCCCGAACAGCATTGTAAAAAAATTATAGAAGAGTTGGAGCAAAGGCGTGTTGACCCTGAAATTATTCATGCCATTGCCTCACATGGGCCTAATCATTTTGGTGTGGAGCCGGAAACGAGAATGGATAAAATGCTGTATGCTTTTGATGAATTATCAGGATTGATTCACGCTTATTCTTTAATGCGCCCTGGTGGTTATGAGGGTATGGAATTAAAAGGCGTAAAAAAAAGGTTGAAAGAGAAAGGCTTTGCTGCCAATGTTTCGCGCGAGGAAATTAATGATGCCTTCGTGCGCGCAGGCATTGCATTGGATGAGTTGATTTCTTTTATAATTTACAGGCAAGGGAATGCGGAAAATTGATGGCGCCTTACTGCCAGGATAACCAATTACTGAAAGGGTATGCTTTATCAATGATGGCTATCTGCGTGGGTTACTTTTATATTTCCAATTCCTCTGCCGGATCCCAAAATAGTTTTTCAAAATTTACTACCGTATCATTTTCAACTAGTACTTTTTCTTTTAGCAGCAATTCTTCCATGAGAGTAGGGGTGGCAAAATGAGCCTTCCCGGTGAGCATTCCGTTCCGGTTTACTACACGGTGTGCGGGCACTTTAGAGGAAGCAGAATGCGCGCCATTCATTGCCCAGCCCACCATACGCGCCGAAAGTTTGGTGCCAAGGTAATTGGCAATAGCCCCGAAAGAAGTTACCCGCCCTTTTGGAATTTGTCTCACTACGGCATATACATCCTCAAAGAAAGTATATTGTTTTGTAGTGGATCGAGGACTTTCTTTAACCACTTTCTTTGATTTTTTCATTTCATTTTTATTTTGTTTCCAGGCAATTCATCCGGGTATTTTTCAGCACAGATATTTTAATAATGGAATTGAAATGCTGCGGCTATTTATAAAAATTGCATCATCATTCACTAACCGTATTTTTTAAAAACAGGGCCAGCTCTTTATCATCACCAGGTAATATTTTTGGCAAAGAAAAACACAGGTAAAAGATAGTTTCGCTTTTGGCAATGTCAAGGCTTTCGTAATGGGTTTTTATCTTCAGCTCGGCGTCTATATTTTCTTGTTTATGAACATCGGCGTTGTCCGTAATTATGGTAAGTCCATACCTTTCAATAATTGTTTTTGTAAAATGATAAAGATCCGGAGAGTCGGTTTTCAGATGAATTTTTCCAGATGCATTTAATATTTGCTGGTACAATCTTAAAAATCGTGGATGCGTTAATCTTTTTTTTGCCTTCGATATTCTCAATTGCGGATCGGGAAAAGTGATCCATATTTCGTCTATTTCGCCGGCGTTAAAATACTGATTGATCTTGCCGATTTGTGTTCTTAAAAAGGCAACGTTATGAAGTTGTTGATCCAAAGAAAATTTAGCGCCCACCCAAAGACGGTTCCCTTTAATGTCCACACCGATAAAATTTTTTTCGGGGTATAATTGGGCAAGCCCGGTGGCGTATTCGCCCTTGCCACACGCGAGTTCCAGGATAATGGGATTGTTGTTTTTGAAAAAAGCATGCCATTTGCCATTCATGTTTTCCGGGTATTCCAGCACGTTGGCAAATTTTTTTATTTCTGCAAAGCGTTTTAATTTTTTCTGCGCCATAAGTCGGCAAAAATAAGACATAAACCTTCATGGTTGAAAGCTCATAACTCAATGCTAAAAGCCTGAAAGCTATTTCAAATTATTGATCACACTTTCCTGCGAAGGGGCTACTTTTTTCATCACCGCAATAATATTTTCCGCTATCCTGCTTTTATGTTCCAGGAGGGTTTGGGTTTCATTAAAAGCCGCTGAGTTTTGGTCCGTATCTTTTCGAATCCTCATCACCAGTTTTTTTAAATCTCCGTCTGCATTTCTTGAGGCTTCCACCATTATCAGAATGGTGATGGCTTCTATATCGCGCTGAGTGAATTTTTTTAATGCAGTAACTTTTTTTAATTCATTGGAAAGACTGTCGGCATTTACATTTCTCCCTGTAAATTTTTTTGCACCATTTTCCACCAGGTTTTTTATTTCGGGTTTAATGGCTTTCATGGCATTTGTATAAAACAGGTTGGCCTCGGGAGGCATTACATTGTTTACCTGTGAGAAACCGAAAACAGAATTGCCACAAAAAATAAAGAGTAATAAATTTTTCATAAACAAAGATTTATATAAAAAATTACCTGACTTAAAGAAGAGCTTAACGGATAACGAAAAAAAAAGGAAAAAATTGGGAGCAACGGGATGATGTTATTCACAATTATATAAATGGGTTTGTAAGAATAGCGATTACTTAAGAATTTTGATTTTTGTATTAAAAGCCTTGGGTAGATTGGGAAACATATTATTGGCATAATATTCCCATAAAAATATTTAAACTTTACTCAATGAACTCCAATCAAAAATTAAAAGGACAAAGCGCTTTGGTAACAGGCGCAAACAGTGGAATAGGAATGGCTGTGGCTATTGCATTGGCCAATGATGGTGCTAATGTAGTGGTGAATTATGTAAGCCATCCTGAAGCGGCGGATGAAGTAGTTAAAAAAATAGAAAGTAACGGAGGCACCGCCGTTGCTATAAAAGCGGATGTAAGCAATGAGATTGAGGTGCAATCTATGTTTCAGCAAATGTTTGCCAGGTATGGCACCATAGATATTTTGGTGAATAATGCCGGTTTACAAAAAGATGCTCCCTTTGAAAGTATGAGTCTTTCGGATTGGCAATTGGTAATGAATGTAAATCTTACCGGGCAGTTTTTATGCTCGCGCGAAGCCGTGAAAGAGTTCTTAAGACGGGGAGTGGTTATAGAAAGAAGTTGTGCCGCAGGAAAAATTATTTGCATGAGCAGCGTACACCAGGTGATTCCCTGGGCAGGCCACGTTAATTACGCATCCAGCAAAGGAGGTATTGACATGATGATGAAAAGCATGGCGCAGGAATTGGCTCCCAAAAAAATCCGGGTGAACAGCATTGGTCCCGGAGCTATACAAACGCACATCAATACAGCAGCATGGAGTACACCTGAATCGCTGAAAAAGCTATTGACATTGATTCCGTACGGGAGAATAGGGCAACCTGAAGATATAGGAAAAGTGGCCGTGTGGCTGGCAAGCGACGAATCAGATTATGTATCAGGAACTACCCTTTTTGCCGACGGCGGCATGCTGCTTTACCCCGGGTTTTCTACAAATGGATAATTATGAAAACAAATAAGAAATGATACAAGGAGATAATGCAGAATTAAAAAGATTAACTGAAAATGCAAAGAAAGAAATTCCGCTGGAAAAGTGGGGCCCTTATTTAAGTGAGCGGCAATGGGGTACTGTTCGTGAAGACTATAGCACCAACGGGGATGCGTGGAATTATTTTCCACACGATCACGCGAGAAGCAGGGTGTATCGCTGGGGCGAAGATGGTCTGGGTGGTATTTCCGACATCAATCAACACTTATGTTTTGCGGTGGCATTGTGGAATGGCAAAGACCCCATATTGAAAGAGCGTTTATTTGGTTTGGGTAACGTGGAAGGCAATCATGGAGAAGATGTAAAGGAGTTGTATTATTATCTTGATAACCTTCCCACGCATTACTACATTAAGTATTTGTACAAATATCCCCAGCATGAATATCCTTACCTCGATCTATTACAACAAAATAAGAACCGTAACAGGCATGAGCCAGAATACGAAATTTTGGATACCGGTGTTTTTAACGATGATAAATATTTTGATGTTTATATTGAATACGCCAAAAAGGATAGCGAAGATATTTTTATAAAAATAGAAGCGGTTAATCGGGGAAATGAAAAAGCGCCCATATCTATTTTGCCCACGCTTTGGTTTTATAACAACTGGCAATATGAAGGAGAAAAAAACAAGCCATCTATAAATTTTGTTACTAACCAATCTGTAATAGCACAACATCATTCACTCGGTCTTTATTATTTATATTTTCAGCCAACTGATGAGGTGCTTTTTACAGAAAATGAAACCAATTTTGAAAAGCTTTATGACCGGCCTAATACCAGTGAATTTGTAAAAGATGCTTTTCATTATGCTATTATCTCTGGGAAGGAACTTGAAAAATTACGAGAAAAAAAAAGCGGTACCAAATGCTCGCCTGTGTATCATTTTGAGATAGAGCCCCGGCAGTCTCAAAGCATCTTTCTTCGTCTCAGCAATAAAAAAAATGACGATCCTTTCCCAAAAGGTTTTGATGAAATTTTTTTGACAAGAAAAAAAGAAGC
>JBDSOE010000219.1:0-8073 GCA_039915005.1 Ginsengibacter sp. | reverse complement strand
TCTTGAAAAATATAATAACATCTACAAAGGCACTAACTATTTCCCTTTTAATTTACCACATGATGTAGAATTGGATTTTGATGTGCCACATGAGCTTGATGACGTAGCAACACAAATGAAGCGTAATAAAGTTAACGGAAAGTACGCCATGCAGGGATTTGTAGAAGCATACGCAAAAGTTACAGGCGCGGTTGTAAATCCTGAGTGTACTCCGATGGGATTTTTTAATGCGGAGCAAGTGCCCATCACTCATTTTTTAGCAAAGAACTTTTGCGTTTGTGATCAATGGTTTTGCTCCATGCCAACCAGTACACAACCAAACAGGACAATGGCGTTTACCGGGGATTCCGGCATCTATAAAACCAAAACCCAACTCATTGATGTTCCCAACAATATCTTTAAATGGATGAATAAAAATTCCATCCGTTGGCGGGTGTATCATGATGGCCTCCCTTTTTTTATCCTGTATCCTAAACTTTGGCCTTACCTGTTAAGTGATCGATTTCGCAGGTATGAATATTTGTATTCTGATTTAATGCATGAGGCGGATGAAAATAAACCACAGGTGATCATCATAGAACCGTGTTATGAAGATGCGCCTCACCTTGGCTCCAAACATCCTAACGATAATCATTCACCCTTAGCGATTGGGTGGGGCGAAGATTTTATAAGGCGGACTTACCAGGCAATTACTGCCAATAAAAAGCTGTGGGAAAACACGGTAATGATCCTTTACTATGATGAACACGGAGGCTTCTATGATCATGTGGCCCCTCCCAAAATTTCTTATCAAATAAAAGGCAAAGACCCGTACTCATTTGAAAGTTTAGGCCCAAGAATTCCGGGAATTATTATATCTCCTTTTGTGAAACCGGGCTCGGTAAGTCATGAGCTTTTGGACCACACATCTGTACTTCAATTTTTAGCAGAGGTATTTACTCCAAAAAAAAGTTATTCTGCCTCCGTTGCAAGCCGAAGGAAATCGGGTATAATGAGCATTAATGATACCCTTATTAATGATGCTGTTTTAAATCCACCGCCTGCACCGTTAGTTCCGCTTACTGTACAAACTGCGTTTGGTAAGTCAATTGCCGTGGCACCCCAAAGCGATATGCAAAGCTCTTTTGAGCAGGCAAGCCTGCGACTATTAAAAAATAATCCTACCGAAGTAGCTAAGAAATTTCCATAGCTGATACAATGGGGAGATGTAAAAGCAAATTCGGGTAATAAAGAAATACAGTAATCATAAACGGGTAAATTTAGGAGTGATATTTTCTTTACCGGCCTTCTTTATCTGTGAAGGCGGTTAAGCGTAAAAAGGCAGGATTTCTTTTCGCCTTTATCATACCTTACAGTTCAAATTTATTTTTTATGAAACTAAACATTCTCCTCGTTTCCCTTCTTGGAATATTTTTATGCACCGGCGCATTTTCCCAAATCCCTTCCTTTAGTATAACAAAGACTTACCCGATAAAAAGCCCCGGCGGCTGGGATTACATTGCCGTGAATAACCATAAAATATATACTTCTCATAGCACACAGGTGAATATTCTGGATGAAAATTCAGGAGATTCCGTAGGCTTTATTCCCGGAACCACCGGCGTACATGGAATTGCTTTTTGCAATGAACTTCAGAAAGGATATACCAGTAATGGAAGACTCAATAATGTTTTTGTGTTTGACCTCTTGACCCACCAGGTCTTAAAGACAATAGCCACCGGCGGAAATCCGGATGCGATAACTTATGAAAGCTTTTCTAAAAAGATAATCACGTGTAATGGCCGAGGTAAGTCACTTTCAGTTATTGATCCAATAAAGGATGTGATAATTGCGACTATTGACCTTGGTGCAAAACCAGAAGAAGCGGCAAGCAATGGAAAAGGAAAATTATATGTGAATCTTGAAGACAAAAATGAGATAGCAGAGATTGATATGAAAACATTTACCGTTTTGAACCGGTGGTCCATTGCCCCGGGTGAATCCGCTTCGGGGCTGGCTTATGATAAAAAGACCGACAGGCTTTTTGCAGTATGCGAAAATAAAATGATGATAGTGGTGAACGCGGCAAATGGAAAAGTAATTACCTCATTACCCATCGGTGAAGGTTGTGATGGAGTGGTTTTCGACGAAGAAGAAAACCTGGCTTTCGCGTCTTGCGGTGAAGGAAATATTACCGTGGTAAAAGAAAAGAATGCCAATTCATTCGCGGTGGTACAAAACATCAAGACCAAGCCCTCTGCCCGAACCATTGCTATTGACCCCGCAAACCATACTTTATTTTTACCGGCCGCAGAAGTGGAACCCGAAGACCCGAACGCAGCACCCAACACGCGGAGAAAAATCGTTCCCGGATCTTTCCAGGTATTGGTAGTGGAGCAGTAAAAAAGAGGGAAACATCCAAAGTGGTGAAATGTACCTACTTCTTTAACCCGCAAAAACCTGGGTATAAAAAATGCGGCCATATTTATCTTTGTCAATACCCACACCGATGTACCGGTAAGGGCTCAGGATATTGCGACGATGACCTTGTGAGCTTTTCCACATTGCTACCACCTCTTTACCCGATTTAGCGTTATAAGCCACATTCCCGGCAAAACTATGAAGCGATTTTATCTTTTTTTAGCCATTACCTTTCTTTTGGCAAAACCTGCATGTCCAAATGCTACCCGTCCGCTGACCATATCTGCACTATGCTTTTGGGCAATTAGTTCTTTTAGGGATATAAGCTCTTCCATAATTGCAGTATATATATTAAAAAGGATGATTTTCATGTGAGGCACATCTACCCTACTTTTGCTTCAAAATTTTTTTAAATGAGAAAAGGTACCCTGTTTATTTTGTCCTTAATTTTTGCTGGTTTTTCCATTAATGCACAGGAAATCCCTGTTGATAGTTTTACCGTTCGTTCTTTGAATGAGATTATAATTCAGCAGGATAGATTACCCATATCTTTTTCCAAACAAAACAGAAATATTATCCTGCTTGACCGGGAAGTAATAAAAGCGCTACCCGTAAAATCAGTAAATGAATTACTCACTTATGTATCGGGTGTAGATATAAGACAACGTGGCCCCTGGGGAGCGCAAGCCGATGTGGGTATAGATGGCGGCACTTTTGACCAGACACTGGTTCTGGTGAATGGGATAAAAATGACCGATCCTCAAACGGGGCACAATATGATGAACCTTCCTGTGAGCCTGAGCGCCATTGAGCGTATTGAAATTCTGAAAGGTGCAGCGGCCCGCATTTATGGCATCAATGCTTTAAATGGAGTAATCAATATTGTTACTAAAAAACCTGAAGGGAACGGGGTAACGCTGCATGCTTTTGCAGGAAGTTCTTTTCAAAAAGACACCAGCAATCAAAAGATTTTTGGAGGCCTGGGCCTGGATGCCACCGTGAATATATCGGGCAAAAAAGTTAATCATTTGTTCTCCATGGATTATACACAAACTTCCGGCTACAGGTATAATACCGCTCTGAAAAACGGAAAGGCTTTTTACCAAAACAATATTGATTTAGGCAATAATAAAACCCTAAGTTTTTTGGGCGGTTTTGTATCTAACGATTTTGGGGCCAATGGATTTTACGCGGCTCCGAAGGATAAGGAGTCTAATGAAAAAGTAGAAACTGCGATAGCGGGAACTTATGCCACTTTGCCCATAAATAAGCATTGGACGCTGAAGCCCCGGATCAGCTACCGGTACAACCATGATGATTATATTTTTATAAGGCAAAAACCGGAAGTGTATAGAAATCGCCATGCGACCAATGTTTTGGATGTTGAATTAAATAATACATTTTTCACGGGAATTGGAAATTTTGGCCTTGGTGGTGAGGTAAGAAATGAAGCGATCCATAGTAACAGCCTGGGCAGGCACCACAGGATGAATTATGGATTTTTTAGTGAATACAGTTTTAATAAAGTGCCCGACCTTCTGGTAAATATAGGGGCTTATACCAATTACAATTCAGACTTTGGTTGGCAGTTTTTACCGGGAATTGATGCAGGATACACTATCAAAAAGAATATCAGAATCTTCGCCAATGCCGGAACAGGACAGCGTTTGCCTACCTATACGGATCTGTATTACAAAGGGCCGGCAAATATTGGAAATGACCAATTAAAACCGGAACATTCTACAAATATTGAAGCCGGTGTAAAGTATAACAGCACTGCGCTAAATGCTTCGGTAAGTTATTTTTACAGAAATACTTCCGGTTTTATTGATTGGGTGAAGGATAGCCTTAGCCAGCCATGGCAACCTCAAAATTTCAGTAAAATAAAAACCAATGGATTATCCTTTTCCGCAGACTATCGCCTGTTGGGTCCCAATAGTACCGGCGATGTTAGCTTGCTGACGGGCCTTTCCTATACATGGTTAAACCCGAGAGTATCGCTCAGTGGAAAAGCCAATAAAATTTCTCAATATGCTTTGGAAAATTTAAGAAATCAACTCACCGCCAGAGCCAGTCTGGCTTTTATAAATAAGTATCATTTTACTTTGGCAGCCCGGTATCAGCAAAGGGTGCATTATAAAGAATATATTTTGCTGGATGCCCGCATGGCCGTTACCTGCGGGAAGTTTGAATTCTATTCTGACCTAAGCAATATTACCAACGTATCTTATGTAGAAGCTGGGGCAGTACCTATGGTAGGCAGGTGGATTACAGCCGGTGTGAAATGGAGTAGCTTCTGATATTCAACAGACAAACCCCGAGGTTATAAAATGTTGGATTGAGAAGGCTGGCCCGCGTTACGATAACCACTGGTTAACTTCGTTCTCAGAACCTTAAATCTATTTTGTAACCGCTACAATTTATTGCCTGCTTTTGGAAAAATGATAGTTGGTTTAAATGATTTGGCCTCTTCGAAATCCATTTGCGCATACGACACAATGATCACCACATCGCCTACGGTGCCTTTTCTTGCGGCCGGCCCGTTCAGGCAAACAACGCCACTTCCTTTTTTCCCTTTAATAAGATAGGTTTCCAGCCGCTCTCCGTTATTGGCATTCACAACCGTTATTTTTTCATTTTCAATAAAATTAGCGGCATTCATCAGGTCTTCATCCAGGGTAAGGCTACCTACATAACCTAGATTGGCTTCAGTAATTACCGCCCTGTGAACTTTTGATTTTAATATCTCTATTTGCATTTTGCAAAATTAGAAATATTGTTTCTATTTTCCTTCCTCATATTTTGTTTCTCTTTCGGTTCCGCAACAACGGTTCATTTTACCGCATTGAGAAAATTTATTACCCTACATCAATAACATTTCTTATCGTACGTCAACGGTGACGGAAAACAGAGGGCGTAGCTTTGTGTTATAAAATAAAAAATTATGAAGACAAAGAATGTAGAAATAGTAGCCGCGCCCCAAACGCCGCATTTCGTAGGGGATGGATTTAGGGTACATAATTTTATTCCAGGCAATCCCCGCATGAGCATGCAAAGAATGAATCCTTTTATAATGATGGATTATAATTCCAAGTTTTATTTTCCGCCTACTGATGAGCCAAGAGGCGTGGGCGTGCATCCACATAAAGGCTTTGAAACCGTTACCGTGGCTTACAAAGGCAAGGTGGCGCACCACGACAGTTCCGGCAACAGCGGTGTAATTGGCGAAGGTGACGTGCAATGGATGACGGCGGCTTCGGGCATCTTGCATAAGGAATACCATGAAAAAAAATTTGCTAAAACGGGTGGCGATTTTCAAATGGTGCAACTGTGGGTAAACCTTCCCGCGGAAGCAAAGAAAACCAAACCGAAATACCAGGAAATCACTCATGAAAAAGTAGGCAAGTTTCAGCTTCCTGACGATGGTGGTACTATTGAAGTAATTGCGGGGCAATATAAAGAGGTAAAAGGCGCGGCTTTTACTTTTACCCCTATCAATTTGGATAACGCACGATTGAATAAAGGCGCACAAGCTGAATTTTCTTTTCCTGCAAATTTCAATACTGCCTTGCTGGTGATTGAAGGAAGTATTATAATAAATGATAAGGAATCAGTACCGCAAGATCATGTTGCTTTGTTTGAAAATGAAGGAGAGACATTTATTATAGAAGCGCTGGAAAATGACGTGGTACTTGTTTTGAGCGGAGAGCCAATCAATGAGCCGATAGCATCGCACGGACCCTTTGTGATGAATACCAAAGAAGAACTGAGAGTAGCTTTTGATGAATTTAATACCGGAAAATTTGGATATCTCGCCGATTAATTAACGTAGCTAATTGAAAAAAGCCCCGTTCGTATTGGAAACTTTATAACGGGGTTTTACTTTTGTTGTAATAAGTTTTTCTCTTGCCCAATAATTGATCTTTATGAAATCATTGTTTCATTTAAAAGCATAAAATCATCAAAGTGGAACTTGTAAAAGATTTATCTGGCGCCGGTAAAATTCTTGCTGATTGGAAAAATAATCAATCCGATAACCAGGATGCTTCCCATACTCTTTTAATAGCATTTAACAAGCGATGGCATTTAAAAGACAGATAGAAACCAACTTAAATGAATGGAAGAAAAGTGATTCAAGGAAACCTCTTATTTTGCGTGGAGTCCGCCTGGCGAAATAAAAAAAATGAAACCAAACAAATACCGGGATTATCTTCTTGTTAGCTGCAATGTGGATTAAGGTTGGGTATGTTGCAGAAGAAAGTCTTCAGCAGAGATTGCAGGAATAGAAGATTTTTTAAAATCGCTAATATTCCTTGTAATTATATATTTTATCCCTCTTTCTTTTAAAGCAGCGATGTATTGGTAAGCATCTTCGGTATCACTAAAATTAAGAGATAATGCTTTTTTAAAATCTTTATTTTCAAGGGGAATAATACTAATCACGTTCAGAGTTTTTTCCAAGCTACCAAGATAACCGCTTTTATTAAATCGTTGCAGGAAGTAGGTAATATTAATAAAACTTACGCAAGAAGTAAATGCATTAAAAACTCTTTCATCACAAAGATTTAAAAGTTCTTCAGCATGTTTTTTGAATGGCTCACGTTTTAAAAGAGCATCTAAAAAAATATTTGTATCAATAAATATTTTCATTCTTTTTTCAAATGTTTTTCTTCTTTCAGTTTGCCAAGCATTTCTTTGTCGCTTCTATAATCCGGAATCTCTGATAGAGTTAAGTTTGATAAATAGGTTCCTAATCCTTTCTTTGAAGTTTTTATTTTTGCCTTGTTTGATTCTTCCGTTACAAGTTCCTTAATAAGGCCGGAAATTGTGCGTTGTCGATTTTTAGCAAGTAAATGCAACTTCTTCCTTACATCATTATCTATACTTATGGTTAATCTTGAAGTCATTTTAAGTGCTTAATTTGTAATGTAAATTATGATATAATTCCTAAAAATAAAAATGAGAACTTAACTTTTAAATTTAATGGGTTTTATCATACTATTTCAAAATAAAAAGATAAGTTTCCAATATCTGTTTGTCTATTATAATTTTTCATTTTTTTAATCATTAGCCATTAGGGATTTTAAGTTTCTTCTTAATGACTCTTAACTTTTTAGTTGTATATTTTAATTATTCTTTAGGAAGATTTTTTTCAAACATCCGCAGTTTTTCAAATCAACCCGTTGTATAATCAATTTTTTTCTACCTTCATCATTATGAAAAAAACCTTAACTGCTTTCTTCATTTTATCTTTTTTCAATTCCTTTTCTCAAAACATATCCACCGATTATTTTTATGTAAGAACAAAGGATTCTCTTCCGTTTTTAAAATATGGTTTGGGTGAAGACCGTCTTGGCGGCGCTAAAATGACTTTCCTGGATAGCAATGTAATTTTAAAAGTGGTGGATAGTTTCCAACGGGATTATAAAGTGCAGCTTTCCAATCTGCATTCCGCCTATATTGACAAAAATAATGTTACCGCAGTTTCACGGATAAAAAATCAACCTCATTTCACAGATAGCTGGAAAGTTTATGGTGATTCTCTTTACGATTATGTAACCATTCAGCTTGATGAAAAACTTCCTTACAGAAGTGTTATGGAAATCCATCCGACAAGGATTGTCGTGGATGTTTTTGGCGCAACAAGTAACACCAACTGGATTACGCAACTTT
>JBDSOE010000189.1:0-34744 GCA_039915005.1 Ginsengibacter sp. | reverse complement strand
CAAAAAAAACTGAATTAGTTTGCCTGACCTAAAAAAAGCTTTAAAAAAAATATACAAAACAATTCCTTTCAAAAGACGTCTGTTTTCATTACTGAAAAAAGTATGGTCTCCTCCGGAATCCATTTATCAGCACCTTTATTTTAATGGGTTAATTGAAGTAAGTATAAATGACACCCGGCATTTTAAAATTATGCACTACGGCTATCGTCTTGAATATGAATTTTTTTGGAAAGGGCTCTATGGCAGTTGGGAAAAGCATTCCATAAAATTGTGGGTAACGTTATTAAAAGATTCAAAAGTGGTTTTTGATATTGGAGCCAATACGGGTATCTATTCTTTGATTGCGAAGACCGCAAATCCGGAATTGGAAGTCCATGCATTTGAGCCTTTTGATGCAATCTATAAAAAATTGGTGCGCAATGTTGCTCTAAACAGTTTTGAAATACATAGTAATTGCAAAGCCATATCCAACTATACCGGCGATGCTGTTATTTATACGGAGGATCGGGATTTTGCTTATTCTGTAACGGTCAATAAAAACTTATGGGTCAAAAATAAAGAACCTATCAAACTAAATATTAAAACCATTACTTTAAAAGATTACATAGAGCAAAATAAAATTACGGGAATTAATCTGATGAAAATAGATGTGGAAACTCATGAGCCTGAAGTGATGGAAGGTTTTGTGCCCTATCTTAAACAATTCAAACCCATCATACTGATTGAAATACTAAATGACGAAGTGGCAAAAAAACTAAATAATTATTTTGATCCTGCAGATTACATTTTTTACAACATTGACGAGCGTGATGGTATCAGGAAAACAGTATCGCTTTCCAGAAGCAATTCCTACAATTACCTGATAGTACCCAGGGAAAAAGAATACCTGCTGAACAAATGAAGACTTAAATTAAAATAATGAAAAAAAACCTGCTTCTTATTATTGATAATCTCGCAAAAGGAGGCGCTGAGGTACTGCTGATAGGAATTTTGCCAGAGTTAAATAAGAGGTTTTCAATAATTCTGGTAACGCTTTCAGAGGAATGCGATTTTAAAGAGGAACAAATTCTTTGCGATAAGAAATATTCATTAGGGTTCCATAATAAACTTTCTTTTTTGGATTGCATATTGAAATTAAAAAACATTATTAAACTGCACCAACCTTCGTTCATTCATTCACACTTATTTTATAGTAGCCTCGCTGCCCGGATCGCATGCCCTTCCACCATTCCTTTAATTTATTCCTTGCACAATGAGATGAGTAAAAGTGTTTTTAATAACAGCAGGCTGCTCACATTTCTGGAAAAAAGAACCATCAGAAAAAATCATACAGTGGTTGCGGTTTCAGATGGAGTATTAACCGATTATGAGAATACCATCAAAAAAAATATCCATTCTTTCGTTTTAAGAAATTACATTTCCGATGTTTATTTTAAAGAAAAAGCATGCGCAAAGGATTTCAATAATTTTCAAAAAATAAATCTGGTAGCAGTAGGAAATATTAAAAATCAAAAAAATTATATTTACCTTATAAACGCATTCAGACATCTGGCTGAATACAA
The DNA here is from genome assembly GCA_039915005.1 of Ginsengibacter sp. GTDB lineage: Bacteria > Bacteroidota > Bacteroidia > Chitinophagales > Chitinophagaceae > Ginsengibacter. Next base: position 33,182 of record JBDSOE010000189.1, on the reverse strand, counting down.
TGTTTCCTTAGACATCTATGGGGATGGAAATGAGGAAGATTTCAAAATACTCAGAGACGAAACTATGAAAGATAATTTGCCGGTTTTTTTTAAGGGAAGAGTAGATAATCCTTATGAAATATTGCCTCAGTATGATTTGTATGTATCCTGCTCCAAATATGAAGGATTTGGTATAGCTCCGGTTGAAGCTATGGCATTGGGGCTCCCTTTATTGCTGTCAGATTTACCCGTATTTCATGAAATTACATTTGACAATGCTTTATTTTTTGATGTTAACAACCGCTTGTCATTTGTAAACTTAATTAAAGAAGTTTTCGAAGGGAAGTACAATTTGAATAAACTTTCAAGAGATGGAATTGAGGTGTCAAAAAAATATACCAAAGAGATTTATTTAAAAAAACTCTTTGGTATTTACGACAGCGTTCTTAGGAAAAATCCACAGGAAATTCAGTGATTAAATTAAGATCGGGCTTTATCAAATAAACAAACTCTTTATTAACTCCCAAATGTCAAAACTTAAAACTGCTTTCTGGTTTATAAAAAATCCCAAATACATTTCCCACGTATTTCAGATTTTAAAACGAAAAAGAAATAAAGCTTTAGAAAATTCCCGCGAAGAAGCAACTTTATGGTGTAAAGCCAACAGTGTTGGCCAACATGAAGCGGTAAGAAAATTAACCGACACCGATACTTTAGTGGAACTGCTTAGTTTATTCCCTGATGAAATTAAAAAAGCTGAACAAATTGCTGCAGCCGTTCCGGTAAAAATGGGAGGTAGCGGTGCCACCACTTTTATTTATTATCTCGTGAAAAAATCAAACGCCAAAAAAATAATAGAAACAGGAGTGGCTTACGGTTGGTCTTCACTCTCTATTTTACTTGCCATAAAAGATGACAAAGAAGCTAAGCTAATAAGTAACGACATGCCGTATGTCAGCATGAACAATGAAGACTATGTGGGCTGCATCATTCCCGAAAATTTAAAAGACAAATGGGAACTGCAACGGCTTCCTGATGTAAATGGCATCCCGCTCGCACTAAAGAAACTAAATAATACAATTGATTTTTGCCATTATGATAGTGATAAAAGCTATACAGGCAGAATGTGGGCAACTCCCTTGTTATGGAATGCCTTAACTAAAAACTGTTTCCTGGTGGCAGATGATATTAATGATAACCTTGCATTCAAACACTTTTGTGAATCAGTAAATCGTACCCCGGTAATCATTGAGCATTCAGGAAAATATGTAGGAGTAATTATAAAATAAACTCCACAGGTGGAAGTCTAAATTTTATGAAAATGACAATACCAAAATTTATTTGATCAATTTAAAAAGATCAAAAGATCGAAGACAAATAGGGGAACAATAATTTGAAAAACCTATGCCTTCTTTGAAATTACTCTTCACTCTTTGGGTAGTCAAAAAATAAAAATTCCTTTTCTGCATTTTTAAAATCAACCCAGTTTTTTGTATTTATTTTAAGCGCATACACAGCGCAGGTAGGCATATTATAAACAGGGGAACATTCAAGAGAATTGATAAAATCCGTGATGCCCGGATTGTGTGCAAATAAAGCCACCACCTCATTTTTATCTTCTAAATGATGTACCGCATCATAAAAGTTATTTACAGAAGCTTCATATAAAGAAGGAATAATAATCAACTCATTTTTCTTTTCGTTAAATGCACGCATAAAAATTTCAGCGGTTTTTTGGGCGCGCTTCGCAGAGCTGGAAACAAAAGCATCAATTTCTATTTTCTTATCCCTGATTCTTTTCGCCATTACAGGAGCATCGCCTTTGCCACGTTCATTCAGCGGCCTGTCAAAGTCTAAAAGGCCGGCATGGCTCCAGCTACTTTTAGCATGACGAACGAGGAGAAGGGTTTTCATTGGCAATTTTTAAATTTATGATTATGATTCGCGAAGAAATGGAACCTTATATGTTCAGCACCATCGTGTAAATTAAAATCAGGCTAAAGTGCTTATATTCTACAACCCAAATTCCAAAATCAATAACCTCTCACATCCTTTCCTTCCATGTAATTTAAAAAGGCGTTATTTACCACTCGGTTTCCGCCGGGAGTAGGATAATTGCCTGTAAAATACCAGTCGCCCAAATTGGTAGGGCAGCTTTCATGCAGGTCTTCAATGGTCTGATAAATAACATCCACGGGAACATTAATTTCAGGAGGAGTAATCAGTTGGGCGATCTTATCCGAAATTTCGTCTAATGAAAATGGCTTATAAACCTCTCTCACCAGGTTTTTTGTATGCAACTGATTATTTCTTTTCAGCTCTTTACATTGGTCCACCACACATTTCAATAAAGATTCCATTCCTCTTTCCTTAATCAATTCCATGGCGGCTTTAAAGGCTATAAATTCGCCCATTTTACTCATATCAATTCCATAACAATCCGGGTATCTTATTTGCGGAGCCGAAGAAACCACAATTATTTTTTTAGGTTGAAGACGCGCCAGCATCCTGATAATGCTTTCACGCAAAGTAGTTCCCCGTACAATAGAATCGTCAATAACCACCAGCGTATCCACGCCTTTTCTCACGGTGCCATAAGTAATATCATAAACGTGCTGCACCATTTCATTCCGGCTGGCGTCTTCGGTAATAAATGTGCGGAGTTTCACATCCTTAATGGCAATCTTCTCCATACGGATTTTCCGGTTGATCATTTCCGTCAGCTTCTTCTCATCAAAATCTTTTCCCCAGCTTAGTATTCTTTCTATTTTTATTTTATTGAGATAATCTTCCGCACCCTTTATCAATCCATAAAAAGCGGTTTCAGCGGTATTGGGTATAAATGAAAAAATAGTATTTTTCAAATCATACTCCACTGACTTCAGTACTCTTTCACTCAGGTGATATCCCAGGGCAATTCTTTCCCTGTAGATTTTTTCATCACTACCTCTTGAAAAATAAATACGCTCAAAACTGCACGCTTTTCTTTCTTTAGGTTCCAGAATTTGTTGAATGGAAAACGTTCCGTTGGCTTCGGCTATCAATGCATTGCCGGGCATTAATTCCTGCACTTCATTTTCTCCCACATTAAAAGCGGTGCGTATAGCAGCACGCTCGCTCGCGGCAACAATTACTTCATCATTTATATAATAATAGCAGGGCCTTATGCCGTGCGCATCTCTTACCACAAACCCAATTCCGCCACCGGTAAGGCCACCAAAAGTAAAACCACCATCAAAAAAAGGGACCGATTTTTTAAGCACTTCCGCTATGTCGGATGTTTCGGGCGAAGCTTCATCGGCTTTTACCAAAAAATGATGAATCACATCCAGCATGGCGCCAAGGTCACTTTCCCTGTCCTGTTCCGTTCTCGGGCTGTTTATGAGGTCGTATAATTCATCTTTATTTACCAGGTTAAAATTACCTGCCATAGCAAGATTGCGGCACGGAACCGTATTTCGCTTGATAAAAGGATGGCAGAATTCCACATTATTTTTCCCCTGTGTACCATAGCGCAAATGGCCCAGTAATAGTTCACCAAGAAAATCATAATGACCTTTCATAAGGCCTGGATATTTATCCAAATCAGGATGATATTTTCCTATCTCATTGATCTGGTCGCCTATTTGCGCAAAAATGTCGGCAATGGCCTGGCTGGCTACGCTTCTTATGCGGTGCAAAAAGGGATAGCCCGGTTCGGTATTCAGTTTTACAGCAGCCACTCCTGCTCCATCCTGGCCACGGTTGTGCTGCTTTTCCATCAGAAGGTAAAGCTTATTAAGGCCATAAAGCACAGTGCCATATTTTTGCTGGTAGAAAGAGAAAGGCTTGCGTAATCTTATGAATGCAAGGCCACATTCGTGTTTTATTTCGTCGCTCATTGATAGAAATGAGGTGCAAATTTAGGCTATTATTGCCGGATGAAATCGTTAGTAAGTTGGTAAAATGAAATTTCTGGCCATTGATTATCGTTAAAGAATCCAATGCATCATAACTCATATTACATAATTCCGCTCATTGCATCACCATCTTAAAACTTTGAACGCTTTTCCCATCACCGAAGCGCAGTATATAAACCCCTCGTGATAAGGGTTGCAAATCCTCAAAATTAATAAATTGTGCCTGCCCGGTTTGCAACGGTATTTGTTTAAACATACACAGTTTTCCTGCGGCATCGTACAAACTAAAAGTAGCGGCAGAAGTATTTTCAGGCCTTATTAAAACCGTAAAATTATTCCGGAAGGGATTGGGATATATTTTGATCGTATTATTCCCTAAAATAGTGTTTGCGTTCCTTAAAATCCTCTGCCGGCTGAGGTCTTCAAAAGCCATACGAAAGTTGGGGATGCCATATCCGATCCTGTCATCAGGAGCATTATAAATACTGGCGCTTTTGGCAACCGCTGCCATAATTTCCATATTGCTAAATTCAGGAAATGCCTGCCACAAACAGGCTACCAACCCCGCAAGATTGGGAGTAGCAAAAGAAGTTCCGTTACCTGATGTAATAGTCCCATTTACAGAGGAAATCGCTGTAGCCACTCCCACCGAAGCCACCGTAGGTTTTATTCTTCTATCAGAAGATGGGCCATAACCGCTAAAGCCGGCAACCTTACCGGAAGCGGTTACTGCGCCAACGGTTAAAATACTATCCGCATCGGCGGGTGTAGAAATAAAATGCCAGGAATTTTCTCCATCATTGCCGGCTGCCACCAATAATATCATTCCTTTTTTTGCAGCAAAAGAAGCCCCTTTCGCAATGAGGGTAGTGTGCCCATTCATGTCTGCATAAGTATAATTAAATGCAGGATTGTCAAAAGTGCTGTAGCCCAGCGAGGTAGAAATTATATCTGCGCCTGCGCTATCGCTTCTTTCCGCTGCAGCTACCCAATATTGTTCTTCTACGGGCGATTCAGACGAAACATCCTCTGAACGGTACAACAAAAAATTGGCTTTTGGACTGCTTCCTACCAACTTACCCGGAATATTTCCGGCAATAATTGAAAAGCATTGCATACCATGAGGATCTTCGTCGTTTACATTCACTTTATTGTCCACAAAATCATACGTTGCCACAATTTGATGATTGAGCCTTGCACTATCAAAGGCAGGCAAAGTCTGGTAATGATAAAACCCCGCATCTATAATTGCCATCAACATGCCTTCGCCCCGAAAACCCTTATTGTGCATGTATTCTCCCTCATGAATATGAATTTGTCCGAACGAATTTCCATAATTAAAATCACTGACTCCTGCAGGAGACAAAGGCGAGGTAATCTCTTTTGTTTCCACAATAAATTTATTTCTTGCCATTATTTCCTGGCGGGAAACTTTCTTTACGGGTCGCGTATTTATTACAAAAGAGAAGCGGCTAATTTTCTCCAAAGCCCCGGCATCATTGGTTTCTATACAAACCTGGTTAAGCCACTTCGACTGGTTTAAGATACTAACGTCACCCGATAGACGCACACTGTCTATATACCGGGGCACTATGGGCAAATCGGATTCATCTATTGCTATGTTTTGCTTTACTCTCCTGTCAATAGCTTTTTGGGAAAGAAATGAGGAAGGATTATTTATTGAAAACGGAGTACTGGCTTTATCGGTAAACTTCACTACATATTTTGTAAACTGTGCAAAAGCATTGAATGAAAAAAATGCTAATAGTAAATAAAGAACAATTACTTTTTTCATGAAATGGAAATGATACATCAAAGAAACATTTCTTTTGGAAGAGAGGGAAATTAATTATGATCTATAATACTCATTTTGACACCATAACCCACATAATATCCGGGAACCACAGGACTGGCAGGATAGGGAGGCTGCGGCCCCTGGTATTCCCAACGCAAAAACTCACGATAGATCAAACCGATACCCTTTCCATACTTTTCTACGGAATAGGTTTTCTCAGCGTATTGCGAACTTGCATTGGTTGGGTCTTTGCCTAAAAATTCGTCTCTTTCAAAAACTTTTACTGTGCTATCAATAACAAGGGAATTAATAGTAAGCGGTATTCCTACACTATCATAAATATAATCCCAGTCGTCTAAGTACTGCAGGCCGGGATCATTGGAAGTGGTATTAATAAATGAATTGCCCTTCCACGAAAAATCCTGTACCACAGGCAATCTCAATTTTACAAAACGAAGATTATTTTCATTGTATTCTACCGAATTTCCGGTGAGGGTTACCATAAAGGTATTGTTGGCTACCCATGGTTGCGATTCACTTTTACGGATAAACCGGATGATGCGGAATGAAGGCCGGCCCATGTTATCAATAACCTGTGCATCTACCCTATCCTGCGCCTGGTAATGAATTACAGTCTGCGTTTGCCCAAAGTGCGTAAAAAGAGTAGAGTCAAGATTGTAGGTAATATACTTGCCCACCTGCATAGGGAAATAGTCGCTGACAGAAGCTGTTTTAAAAGTCTCATTTTGTTTCTTACAGGAAGCTACCAGTAGAAAAAGAAGAAAGGAGCCAACAAAATATTTTGCCATACTAACTTATTAAAACGCCTATAAAGAAAAGTAAAGAGTTTTGAAATTTACGAAAAGCTGTTTACCTCTCCTCTCTGCTTAGCTTCTCTGGATAACGCCGCCTCCTATTACATCATCACCTTCGTAAAAAACAGCGCTTTGACCCGGAGCAATTCCCTTTACATTCTCATAGAAACGTACTTTAACCCCATTTTCGTATGTGAAGAGATTGGAAAGTGCGCCTTTATCTTTGTATCTGATTTTGGTGAGCGCTTCCATGCCCTCAGAAATGCCGTCATACTTTATCCAGTTCATTCCCTTTACCATCATCTCACTTCCCTTTAAATCTTCTTCATCGCCCAAAACAATGGTGTTCGTTTCCGGAATAATTTTGGTAACAAAGGCCGGCTTTCCCAAAGCAATGTCCAATCCTTTTCTTTGCCCGATGGTATAAAAAGGATACCCCTTATGTGGGCCCAATATCTTCCCGGTTTTATCTACAAAAAAACCACCTGAAACTCTTTCTTCAAGCCCTTCCACTTTTCTTTTTAAAAACCCGCGGTAATAATTGTCCGGTACAAAGCAAATTTCATAACTCTCATTTTTCTTTGCCAGCGCGGGATATCCATAATCAATGGCCATTTGCCTTATTTCAGTTTTGCGATAAGTACCTAAAGGAAGAATGGTGCGGCTTAGTAAATCCTGCTGCAAGCCCCACAGTACATAGCTTTGGTCTTTGGTATCATCAAGCCCTTTTCTTACAAAATACCTGCCATTGCTATGCTGATGAATTTGCGCATAATGCCCGGTGGCAATAAAATCGCAACCCAGGGCATCCGCTCTTTTAGAAAGCGCACGCCATTTAATATGCGTATTGCACAACACACACGGGTTGGGCGTGCGGCCCGCTATGTATTCGTCCACAAAATTATTAACTACAAAGCTGCCAAATTCTTCACGGATATCTAAAATGAAATGAGGGAAACCATGATCCACCGCGGCGGCACGCGCATCATTGAAGCTATCAATATTGCAGCACCCCGTTTGTTTATTATTATCTCCACCACTGCTGGCATAGTCCCATGTTTTCATGGTAATTCCTATTACATCGTATCCTTGGTCGTTAAGCATAAGAGCGGCCACTGTACTATCTATACCGCCACTCATCGCCATTAAAACTTTACCTTTCTTACTCATTTTTTTAAAATTGTGCCCAAAGATACCATTTTTGAAGTTTTGGGAAGTGCAGCCGTAGTGAAGGGAGCTTACGAATTTGGAAAGTTAACAAAGGTTATATTTTTTTGTAGCAAAATGGCTATACTGTGCAAGGGGCATAAGAGTGAATGATTTGGCTTTAAAAATTATTGATCCTGCTACATATTGGTAAGAGGTTAATAAGGTTGTTCTATTAATCTTACGGATTTCCAATAAGGTTGGGGAAGATGGATTAAAAGTTTTGAAAAATATGATCTTTTAAACAATCTACCGGACTTTAAGTATATTCTTAAAAGAGAACAAGTATGGATTTTTTCTTTAACCTTAGTAGAGTTTTTATAATATGCTTTCCCAACCTTATTAAATTATTTACTTTACCTATTTCTATTAGTTTTTATAATGATAAATCAATCGAAAATTATTCTTTTTTCTTTTATCCTCCAGGAGCAAAAAAACAGTAGGTTATTTAATTTGAAAAACTCACTACTTTATCTCTGTGAAAAATATAGAAAGATGTGTTTGCCAAAGGCATCCCTTTATTTTACTCAAATTATTTAGCGGTAATCCATCTTCTCAAAAAAACCTATTTTAGAAGAAATTTATTATACATGAAGTGTAAACTTTACATTCTTATATTGGCAGTTTTAGCAAGTCACACAGGCTATACACAAGACTGGAAAACATTTCCTTACCAACCGGCAGGCAGTTTAATTTCTTTTCCCGTGGATGAAGGGTGGCATTCTTCAGAACCTATCGAATGGTGGTACACTTCAGGGCATCTTACCGGAACCATTTCGGGCAAAACCTATAGCTACATGCTCACTTATTTTCACTATCCCGCAGCTACTTTCGACGGTTTCAGAATACTCAATATTACAGAAGATGCTACGGGAAAATTTTATGAAGAAACCAAACCGGTTAGCTACACCAGCTTATCAACCAATCACCTGGACATTCACGCATCAGTTTACCAGGGAGGGGCCGAAACATGGAGCACTAAAGTAGATGCTGATAATAAACTGATTCCCTTTGAATATACTATAGAAGCCACCTCATCAACGGCCGCTTTGCATTTGAACTACACAAGTTTAAAACGCCCCCTGATTTTGGGTGATAATGGCTACCTGCAACAGGGGCTCGACAATTACACTTATTATTATTCACAAACCAGGAATGCGGTTTCAGGAAAACTAACTTTAAATGGCATTACTGAAGACGTAACGGGAACTTCCTGGATTGACAGGCAATACGGAAATTTTAACCCGCTAACAGGGGAGAAATATGAATGGTTTCATGTGCAGTTATCTAATGGAATGGATATAAATCTCTGGAATATTTTTACTAAGGACAATGCCATCCCAGACAATAAAAAGTACAGGATATTAGCCGCGTATGTCGATGAGGCCACGCAATACACCACAAGTGATCTTAAAATTGAGCGTTTGGGTTTCAACTGGATGCCCGACAGCGCGATGTGTTATTCTGCCAAATGGAGATTAACTTCTACAGTAAATAAGATGGACTTAACCATCACCACAAAAAATGGTAATAATGAAGTTAAATGGCCATTTAGATTTTTTGAAGGAGCCACCACGGTTTCTGGAACGATGAACGGCAATGCAGTAACAGGATTTGGTTTTGCAGAGCTTTTACATTCTTATCAGCCACCCAAGGTTGCCATCAAAAATCCGGATGCAGGAATGTATGATACCTCTTTACCTATTTCCTGGCAATTGACCAACCCGGATGATGGAAGACCGGTGGCTTATGATCTTGAATACAGCATCAATGACAAAGCTACATTTAACCCGATTGTGCAGGGAATAGTAGATACCTTTTATCTATGGAAGCAATCTTCACTTTCTGATGGCCAAAAGATCTGGTTTAAAATTATTGCCCGTTCCATTGATGGTAAATTACACAGTACCGTCATTAGTAATTCCGCGTCTATCGTAGCCACTGATCCTGCTAAGAAAAAAATAAAACTGTTCCCTAATCCCGTTGAAGACAATTTGTTTTTAGACCCAGGATTTCAAATGGATAATCCGCTCTGCAAGATCATTGACTTAAAAGGTCAAATAATTCATGTTTTTAAAAGCAATTCCCTTTCAAATAAAATCAATGTGATTTTTTTACCGGCAGGAGTTTATTTTCTCACAATAGATGGCGATAGTAAACCGGTAGTGTTGAAATTTATAAAGAAGTAGCTTTAGCCTCTTGAATGAGTCGCGTAACTTTATGTCGCTTTTCTATTTTAAAAAAGCTACGGGTAAATATCGTCCTTGATGGCTTTTCTTTTGCACTGCCTGAATTTATTTACTCCCTTTTTAAATACTCAATACTACTTTCATCATAATAATTTCTGGTATAGTTACACCCTCCACTCTACCCTCCACTAAATGTTTTTGGATTAAAAAAAACATTATTCCTTTATCCTACCGGATCCTAAATTGATAAACCTTTACAATACTTACTCAACCTGGCTTTGGGCAATTTTCAATTGCTGTTTCAAGGTAAATAAAATTGTCATCATAAGGTAAATTAAAAAAAAAATTGCAGCGCTGGGAGAAAAAAAATACCCCTTGATAAGTGGCACCAGGATGAAAGCAAATTCAAAAAATTTTAAAAATAAAACCCATGAAACATTCTCTCATAATATTTACGGTGCTAATGCTTTTTGGAGTATTGGCATTTGGGCAAAACCGGACTATTACAGGAGCGGTAAAAGATAATAATGGAGATCCGGTGAGTGGGGCTTCTATTATTATTAAGGGTACTAATTCAGGGGTAGCTGCTAATGCATTGGGACAGTTTACTATCTCTGCCAAAACCGGGGATGTTCTTGAAATATCTTCAACTGATTATATAACAACATCTTTAAAGTTAGAAAATCAAAGTAATATTTCCATTGTTCTTAACCCCGGATTAAATGTAATGGAAACTGTAATAGTTACGGCATTGGGCATACAGAGAGAGAAACGATCTCTTACTTATGCAACTGAGACTATAAACGCTGATGAGATTAATAAATCCGGCACAGGCAATCCCCTGAGTGAATTATCGGGAAAAGCCTCTGGCCTTACTGTAATCAATAGTTCTGGCGATCCGGGAAGTGGTACTTATATACGATTGAGAGGTGTTACTTCTATTACAGGAGACAACCAGCCTTTGATGGTGATAGATGGTATTCCTGTTGATAATTCAATTAATAGTTACGATCCTACATCTGCTACTCCTAATACCAGCGGTGCAAATAGTAATCAAACAGGTGGTACCATAGCCGGTAACAGGGGGATAGACATAAACCCTAACGATATTGAATCTATAACAGTTTTAAAAGGACCTGCCGCTACTGCACTATATGGAATAAAAGCGGCAAGTGGTGCGTTAATTATTACTACCAAAAAGGGTTCTCTGGGCGCTCAGAAAACAAGTATCAATTTTAATTCATCAACTACTATAGATCATACCAATAAGTTACCGGAGCTTCAAAGTCAGTTTTCACAAGGCACGGGCATTGATCCCTCAACCGGAGACTTCCTTCCTGTTCCAATATGGATTGGCGCGGATGGAAGAACAGGAGATGGAACTGTTCCCAGGTATCTCTGTAATTCAGTAGGTGGAGAAAGAAGATTGACCTGGGGGCCAGTAATAGATACTTTGTTTTGGACAGGGGTTCCCAGTGTATGGGATCAGAACGGAAGAATAGTGGGTGCTTCAAGCCCATTGAAAAAGATACCTGTTTCTCCTTATGACCAATACCAATTTTTTCAGAATGGATTGACCACCAACAATAATCTTTCCCTTACCGGTGGGTCAGCAAAAAACAGTTACCGTTTATCAGTGGGTAATTTATACCAAAAAGGGGTAGTGCCTTTAGCTAAATATAATAAAAGCACTTTTGGAGTAAGCGGGCAAGCAAAACTCACAGATAGATTAACGGTTTCGGGAAGTATGGATTATATCGTTTCTGCAAGTGATAAAGTTCAACAAGGTTCTAATGTATCGGGTGTGATGTTAGGATTACTGCGTACGCCACCCACTTTTGATAATTCCAATGGCCTTTCGGACGCGGCCAATAAAATAGGAAGCTATGTGGTTCCTGGTACAGAAACGCAACGGGATTTCAGGGGAGGGAATGGATATGACAATCCCTATTGGACCGTAAACCGTAATCCGTTCAGGGGTGATATAAACAGGGTATATGGTTATGCGGCAGCAACCTACGAACTTTTTGATTGGTTGACACTAAACTATCGTTTGGGCGGGGATTCCTATTCACAAGACGATAAAAACTTTTATGATATTCATTCAAATGCTTTCCGGGCAGGTAAGGGCATCATTAATGAATATTTCAATAATCAATACAATTCTGATTTTACCATTAATCTTCATAAGGATTTCAATAAACTTTCAGCAACCGTAATATTGGGTCAGAATTATTTTTATAATAAATCAAAAGGCAGAACAACAATAGGAGACGGGCTTATCTCTCCTACATTTTTTGATATGACCAATTTTTTATCCTATACGGCCCTGGAAACTAATGGTGAAAAAAGAAGTTTAGCTTTTTACGGAGATGCCACCCTCAATTATGAGGGCATACTTTTTCTTAATGTTACTGGAAGGCGGGAAACCTCTTCCTCTTTACCGGAGGCCAACAGGAATTTCTTTTATCCTTCTGCCGGTTTAAGTTGGGTATTCTCAGAAATGCCAGGATTAAAAGACAGAAAAACCTTATCGTATGGTAAGTTGCGATTATCATTTGCACAGGTTGGTAAAGATGCCCCCATACAGGGTTTACAAACCTATTATAAAGCCACAGCTATAAATGATGGCTTTACAACCGGCGTATTTTTTCCAATAACTTTTAACGGAATTCCAACCGGCGCTTATCAAAATACTTCTACTATATCTACCATAGGCAATCCAGATTTAAAACCTGAAAAAACTCAATCTTATGAAGCCGGGTTGGATGTGGGGGTATTGAATAGCCGAATTAGTCTTACTGCTACTTATTATTATTCTAAAACAACAGATGCTATTTTTACAGTGCCTTATGCCTACAGCACAGGATTTTCTTCTAAGCTGCAAAATGCCGGTGAATTAACCAACAAAGGGTTGGAACTTTCTTTAAACACTACTCCGGTTAAGTCAAAAGATTTTCGCTGGGATCTGAATCTTAATTGGTCTTACAACAGGAATATGGTTACTAAATTATATCTCGGAGTAGATAAAGTGTTGATAGGAGGTTTCCAAAATAGTGAAATAGATGCTTTTGCCGGTAAACCTTTTGGCCAGATATACGGAAGTGTTTTTGTAAGAGCTAATACAAATGATAGCACTAATAAAACAAGTACTGAAGGGGCACTTTTAATTAACGATAATGCTCCGGTGGGATCGGGTTTCGGCCAGCCGATAGCTAGTGCAGCTAATGCAATAATTGGAGACATTAATCCACAATGGCAGGGTTCAGTAATTAATAATTTGACCTATAAAGGCGTGAGTATTGGATTTCAAATAGATGTAAGGCAAGGAGGTGATATCTGGAATGGAACACGAGGAGCGTTGTCCTATTTTGGAACATCAAAGGAAAGTGCAGATAGAGGTACCTCTACAGTATTTCAGGGCTTATTGGGCCATTTAGACGATCAGGGAAATGTGGTACATTTTGATAACAATGGCAATACAGTAGCAGGACCAGGTGCAGCCAATACTACAGCCTCAGTAAAGAATCAATATTACTGGCAGAATATTGGGAATAGTTTCATAGGCCCCTCCGAACCTTCTGTTGAGGACGGGTCATATATAAAACTACGGCAGGTGAGCCTTACTTATGCGTTACCTAAAAAGGTTCTTGGCAAAACCTTCAATGTGGCAAGTCTCACGCTTTTTGCCAACAATATTATTTTACAGACTAAATACAAAGGTGTGGATCCTGAAACCAGCCTGGGCGGTGCGGCAAATTTCCAGGGAATAGATTATTTTAATAATCCAGGCATCAGAAGTATTGGTTTTCGTTTAAATCTTGGTCTATAAAAACTAAAATATTTAATCATGAAATATTTAATTAAAAATCTTTTAGGCTTGATGTTACTGTCGGTAATATTATTGCAATTTTCCTCGTGTAGTAAGGAAACGTTTACAAAGGCTAATATCAACCCGAATGCACCTACTATAATTGTTCCCAATGTTATTTTACCTTCAGTTGAAATAAGCCTTGCTTATGCACAGGGAGGAGATCTTACCAGATTTTCCGATTTATTTATGCAACAGAATATCGGATTTGGGCGCCAATCATCCGCATATTATCAATATATTGTAACCTCTACTGATTTAGATAATGTATGGGGTAACCTATATACATCTGTATTAGGCAATAATAAAGACTTACTCACAAGATCCGATGCAGGAGTATATAATGCATACAGCGGTATTTCAAGGATTCTTATGGCTTACAGCTTACAGCTTTTAGTGGATGGATGGGGTAGTGTACCTTATTCCCAGGCATTGAAAGGTGATTGAAATACGCATCCTGCATATGATAATGACAAAGCGCTTTATGATACTATTGCTAATTTGATCACTGTGGGTATTGCGCAATTAAATGACCCGAATCCCGGTGGGATTACTCCGGGGAGTGATGATATTATATACGGAGGAGATGCGGCAAAGTGGATTAAGTTCGGACATGCCATAAAAGCAAGGTTATTCATTCATCAAAGCAAAGGAAATGCTGCAATAGCTGCACAGGCCCTGGCTGAAGCCAATCTGGCTTTTACCGATAATGCAGATAATGCATTCTTTACATTTGGTAGTTCTGAAACATCAGCTAATCCCATCTATCAGTTTAATTCACAAAGAGCAGATATTGATTATGGTTCAGGATTCCTGCCGCATTTGCTGGATTCTATAAATGACCCCCGCTTATCCATATATACCAGGCCTGATTATTCAGATGTCAATGGCACAGGTATTGGTGATTTTTTTGGCTCTATTGGCGCCGCAGTTCAATTTATAAATTATGAAGAAATTCTTTTTATAAAAGCTGAAGCCACTCTAAGGACTACAGGTAATATTGCCACAGCGCAAGGTTTTTACCAGGATGGGATCAGGGCCAGTATGGAAAAATTAGGAGTGTCACCCGCAGCTACTGCCACCTATGTGGCAGCCAATGGTACCTTACCTGCAAACGTAAATAATGCAATTGCAAAAGTTGCTTTACAGGAATACATAGCCTTATATTTAAACCCTGAAGCATGGACCTTATGGCGCCGTACAGGTACTCCAATACTTAAGCCTATTGCCGGAACACTTGGCATTCCACGCCGCTATATTTATCCTACAAGTGAACTTTCCTTAAATGGCGCAAACGTTCCGAAATCAACTTTGTTTTCACCCAAAATATTTTGGGATAACTAACACCCGCTAATCGTATCGTATTTAATAAAAAAACTTCTGCAATTAATACAGAAGTTTCAATTAATTTAATTCCAGGGTGTCTGGTTTTTCAGGATAAATGGGTGGCCATTTTATCGGCCTGGTTTCATTTGGATAATCAGTTATTTACAGGTATTGAATTTAAAAAAAAAGAAGTTGACTGATATCGGATTTATTGGTTTTTCCTGGATTAAGGGAAATGATTCTTTTCAATGGATTTGGATTTTTGATTAATGTCTGTTAAACATCAATCAACTTCTGGTGCAAAGATATAGCCCGTAGGTACTCTGCACAAGGGCGATATCACTCTATTATTTTCTTATGGTAAATACTGTGTTTATAGTAAATAAGCAAATGCTGAACGTAAAATTACCTGAGCGTAATGCGTTAATTTGCGGTTTGCCTTTGCTTTTATCTTTTATGCTAATACCCCATTCGTAAGAAATAGCCATCCCCTCCACCCTCTCTTCTCCAAACCCTTTGCCCACTTTGATCTACCTTCGTAAGCATGTTAACTCACAGGGAAAAACTACTCAAAAAATTCAATGACAAATACCAGAAACTAAATAAAAAGCAGCAACAGGCCGTGGATACCATTGAAGGCCCGGTAATGGTTATTGCAGGACCGGGTACCGGCAAAACACAAATTCTTGCTGTGCGTATCGACAAAATTTTATTGGAAACCGACGCCCTTCCCCAAAATATTTTATGTCTCACTTATACGGAAGCCGGGGCGATAGCCATGCGCAGGCGATTGCTGCAGTTCATTGGCCCCGACTCTTATAAAGTAAACGTCTATACTTTTCATGGATTTTGCAATGATATTATACAGGAAAATTTATACCTGTTTGAAAAGATTTCTCTGAACCCTGTTTCAGATCTTGAAAGAATCCGGCTTTACAAAACACTAATAGATAATTTACCCAAAGGCAACTTGCTGAAAAGATACCGCGGCGATGTGTATTTTGAAATCAATAACCTGCAGCATTTATTTTCCACCATGAAAAGGGAAGGATGGGAGCCGCAATATCTTCTCGCCTGCATAGATGAATATCTTGAAAAGATAAAGGACGATGACCATTTTACCTACAAAAATTCCCGTGAAGGAAATTATGAAAAAGGAGATCATAAACCTGCCTATGGCCTGGAAATAAATAAAATGGAAAAGCTGCGTGCGGCGGTAAAAGAGTTTGATAATTTTCAAAGTTTAATGAAGAAAAATAGCCTGTATGATTTTGATGACATGATCAACTGGGTGATAAAAGCTTTTTCAGAAAATAAAGATCTGCTCTCCCATTACCAGGAAAAATTCAAGTACATCCTCGTGGACGAATACCAGGATACCAGCGGCGTACAGAATGAAATTGTAAAACAGCTCATTAGCTTTTGGGATTCCCCAAATATATTTATAGTTGGGGATGACGATCAAAGCATTTTCCGTTTCCAGGGCGCCAATATGGAGAACATGGAAAACTTTGCCAACAGTTATAAGAATCTTTTAAAGGTTGTGCTGGTAAATAATTATCGTTCTACGCAACCTATTCTGGATGTTTCAAAATCATTGATTGATAAAAATACTGAAAGGCTGATTCATAAACAGGAAGGATTGAACAAGGACTTAATTTCTTCTGATGAAAAAATAAAACACTTTGCAGATATTCCTTTGATCGTGGAGTACCGTACTGTAAAAGACGAGATGGCGGATGTGGTCAATAAAGTGCAAAGCCTTATTGGCAAAGGAGTAGAGCCCGGTGCTATCGCACTCATTTATAAAGAGAACCGCTATGGCGATCAATTGATGAAGTATTTTGAGATGGAAAATATTCCGGTTTATTCCAAAAGAAATATCAATATACTGGAAGATCCTTTTGCCAAAAAAATATTGAAAATAGGGCGTTACCTCGCAGCCGAACACGACGCGCCTTACGGCGGCGATGAACTTCTTTTTGAAATGCTGCATTTTGATTTCTATAAAATTCCACCCATTGAAATTGCAAAGATTACGGTAGAAGTAAACAGCAGAAAGTACGGCAAAGCCCCCACCTCCATCAGGAAATTATTGTACGAAAAAGCCCATGCGGTTTCAAGGGATTTATTTGATACAGGGCTTCTTTCTTCTCTAAAGGATTTTAGCAAAATGATGGAACAATTGATTGCCGACGTTTCTAATGTAACCCTGCAACAGCTTTTTGTAAAAATTATTTCTGATGCAGGAGTGCTTTCTTACATCATGAAGAGTGATGATAAAATCCGTTTGTTACAAATAGTAACTGCGCTATTTGATTTTGTAAAAGAAGAAACCGCAGCCAATCCATCGTTGAATTTAGAGGAATTGGTTTCTGTAATTGAATCCATGGAAAAAGAAAAAATCCCTCTGCCATGGGTGCAGGTTTCCGGGAGCGAAAAAGGAGTAAATCTTTTAACGGCGCATGGCTCCAAAGGTTTGGAATTTGAGCACGTTTTTATCACCGGTCTCAACGCGTATTTATGGGAAAAGAAAAAGAAGCCATCGAATGGCTATCCATTGCCCAACACTTTATTCTCTTCCTTACCTTCAGGAAATGCAGAGGAAGAGCTGCGCCGGTTACTGTATGTGGCGCTTACCCGTGCTAAAAAAAATCTGCAAATTTCTTTTATTAAAATAAAGCCAAACGGCAGGGAAGCAGAAGCTTCTATGTTCATAGCCGAAATCACGGAAGCCAACGATTTAAGGATTCAGCACATTGCTTTGCCAGCGGAAGAACTTATGAAATACGAAGTGTTGAATTACCGCAAGCAAGCGCCGGAAATTACAAGCTTCGAGAGAAGCTTCATTGAACCTTTGCTCGAAAAATATGTAATGAATGTAACTTCCTTAAATAATTACCTGGATTGCCCGCTTGCCTTTTATTATAAAAACCTCGTAAAAATTCCTTCCGGAAAATCAGAAAGTTTAGAATTTGGCAGCGCCGTACATTTTGCATTGCAACGGCTTTTTGAAGAAATGCAAAAAGATGCGAACCAGGATTTTCCTTCCAAAGAAACTATGTTTGGTTATTTTAAATGGTACATGAACCACCATCGCGAAAACTTTACGCAGGAAGCATTTGACAGGAGAATGGAATACGGTGAAAAAGTGCTTACCGATTATTATGAAAATTACATCGGCCATTGCAATAAGATAGTTGTCGTGGAAAGGAATATAAAAAATGTAACGATAAATGGAATTCCGGTAAAAGGCAAAATAGATAAAATGGAATTTACCGGCAAAGAAGTAAATGTGGTGGATTACAAAACGGGGAACGTAAATAGCGAATACACAAAGAAAAAATTATCGCCTCCGGATGACCAACAACCTAATGGCGGCGATTATTGGCGGCAAGCCGTCTTTTACAAAATGCTGGTGGATAATATGGACAGCAAAGACTGGAAAGTGGTAAGTACCGAATTTGATTTTGTGGAACCAGATAAAGCAAAAGGTTACCAGAAAAGAAAAATCTTTATAGCACCCGAAGATATGGAAACGGTAAAACAACAACTGACAACAGTATGGAATAAAATTCAGTCGCACGACTTTTATACAGGCTGTGGAAAGGAAGACTGCCACTGGTGTCAATTTGTAAAAGATAATCAACTTGCCGTGGCGCTTCACAATATTATGGAAGAAGCGGAAGAAGAAATGATTTAGAATTAATTTGTGAACCCAAAAAAAGATTATTAATACAAAGCATTTAAGTTTGCCTTTTTACAAAATGAAAATACGCAATTCTCTTTTTTTTCTGTTGGCTGCCGTTTTAGTCTACCTGGTTTCTATTACAGGAAGTGGCTGTGCGCAGATAGGATCACCTATGGGCGGCCTTCGTGATTCTATTCCACCTATTCTTTTAAACGCCAACCCGCCCAACAATTCCATCAATTTTAAAGCGAACCGGGTTACGCTTACTTTCGATGAATACGTGCATCTTGATAAGCTCCAGGAAAATTTATTGGTATCCCCAA
This sequence comes from Ginsengibacter sp., assembly GCA_039915005.1. Lineage (GTDB taxonomy): Bacteria > Bacteroidota > Bacteroidia > Chitinophagales > Chitinophagaceae > Ginsengibacter. The sequence continues at coordinate 14,088 of JBDSOE010000189.1, read as the reverse complement.
CGCCAAAAATTAATCCGAATATTGATTATAAATTAAAACAGGTAACCATCAAATTACGGGATACTCTTCAGCCCAATACCACCTATAGTTTGCAACTGGGAAATTCCATCCAGGATATTAATGAAAACAATCCTTATCCCAATTTTACTTACGTTTTTTCCACCGGAACTTATATTGATTCGCTAACCCTTTCAGGCAATGTGGAACTGGCTGAGACGGGCAAGACAGACAGCACCTTATTAGTTTTTTTATACCATGATCTCACCGATTCCGCAGTGTATAAAAGCAAACCAAAGTACATTACAAGAGTAAACGGGAAAGGTGATTTTCAATTTAAAAACCTTGCAGAGGGCGCTTATCATGTGTTTGCTTTAAAAGATGAGAGCGGCCAAAAAATGTATAGCAGTAAAACACAAATTTTTGCATTTGCAGACAGCACTATCGGGATTTCAAAAGAAGTAACGCCGGTAAAATTATACGCGTATGCGGAAGAAAAAGAAGCGCCGAAACCCGCTTCCAATGCCGGCAAAAAAACAGAGAAGGAATTAAAATTCACCACCTCTGCAGCCAGCAAAATACAGGATTTGCTTACCCCGCTTACTTTGCAATTTGATAGTCCCTTAAAGAATTTTGATAGTTTAAAAATTAAACTGACCGATACTCTTTTCAATCCCATCTCAACCGCCATAGCGTCATTGGATACTACTCATAAAAAAGTAATCATCCAAAATAATTGGGAAGAAAGCGCCGCCTATAAATTATTAATTGAAAAAGATTTTGCCACAGACACATCGGGAATTGCTTTATTGAAAAATGATACTCTATCTTTTAAAGGGAAAAGAGAAGGCGAGTACGGGAGCATTAAAATAAATTTTAAAAACCTGGACAAGTTTAAAAATCCTGTTTTGCAATTTGTATTAAACAATGAAGTAGTTAATTCTTATCCCCTGACTTCCGGAGTATTCAATCAAAAATTATTCAATCCCGGCGAATACCAGTTACGGATTCTGGATGACGACAATCTGAACAGCATCTGGGATCCCGGAAATTACAATTTGAAAAAACAACCTGAAAAAGTATATAGTATTTCCCAGGCACTTAGCATTAAAGCCAATTGGGAAAATGAAAGAGATATTGTGCTCTGATCTGGTGAATCGTGAATCGTGAAAAGTGAAAAGTAAAAAGTAAAAGTGAATACGGCCATTGTCTCAAAATTCATAGCCCACAACTTGTCATCCCTCAATCCTCAACCCGCCTCCCTCTCATGGACATCACAAACTAATAACCCATAACCAATAACTAATCCCTAATTCTTAATTTTGCCAAATGATCTTTTCTTCTTCCCTCCTGGAAAATGCTGTAAATGAATTTTCGAAACTGCCGGGTATCGGTAAAAAAACCGCTTTACGGCTGGTACTTCACCTATTGAAAAAAGAGGTGGCTGAAGTGAAAATATTCAGTGATGCCATTATAAAACTGCGTCAGGAAATTCATTTTTGCACACGTTGCCACAACATAGCTGACAAGCCTCTTTGTAATATTTGTGCGGACCGCAGCCGGATACAACACATGATATGCGTGGTAGAAAACATCAGGGATGTGATTGCCATAGAAAGTACGCAACAGTACAATGGGCTGTACCACGTTCTTGGAGGAATTATTTCTCCGCTGGATGGAATAGGCCCCGACCAACTGGAAATCCCTTCTTTACTAAATCGGGTATCAGAAGAAAAAACGGAGGAACTGATTTTTGCTTTAAGTCCAAACATACAGGGCGATACGACTATCTATTATATCGGTAAAAAATTAAAACCATCCCCTGTAAAAATCACTACCATTGCCCGCGGCATTGCGTTTGGAGGCGAACTGGAATATGCCGATGAGATGACCCTGGCACGAAGTATCTCTAACAGGATGCCCGTAGAGAATTATGTAGGGAATAATAAACTATAAATCTTTCATCCATTTTAATCCCCATAGAGTATTGCAGGCAAGGAGGAATTATACTAACTTGCACACCTATGACAATTAAACGAATTTGAACACGAACATCACAGATAAAAAACCGGTTATAGGTTTTACCTGCGGCGATACCAATGGTATTGGCCCCGAACTTATTATTAAATCCCTTTCGGACGCACGCATCCTTGACTTTTGTACCCCAGTCATTTTTGCCAGCAATAAGGTTATTAACTTTTATAGAAAAAGCCTGCCTGACATTAATTTTAGCTTCAGCAGCATTAAAGACTTTTATAAAATAAATACCAAACAGGTAAATATTTATAATTGCTGGGAAGACGAAATTGCCATTGTGCCGGGAGAACTAAATGAAACCGGCGGAAAGTTTGCTGTAAAAAGCCTTGAAGCCGCCACACAAGCATTAAAAGACGGAAAGATTGATGCTATGGTTACCGCTCCAATTCATAAGAAAAATGTTCATAGCGACGCTTTCCCTTTTACTGGGCATACGCCTTTTTTTAAAGCGTTCTTTGAGGCGAAAGATGTGCTGATGCTAATGGTGGCTGGCGATTTCAGGGTCGGTTTGGTTACCGAACATTTGCCGGTAAAAGATATTGTTTCTCATATTTCACGGGAAATTATTGTAAGCAAGCTTACCGTTTTTAATACTTCGCTGAAGCGGGATTTTAATATTGACAAACCGAAGATAGCGGTTTTGGCACTGAACCCTCACGCCGGCGATGAAGGGCTGATAGGGATGGAAGAGGAAGAAATAATAAAGCCGGCTATTAAAGAGGCCAGGCAGCACAATTTTCTGGTAATGGGTCCTTATCCCGCAGATGCTTTTTTTGCACGCGGCTTCCAAAGCAGGTTTGATGGCGTTTTGGCCATGTATCACGATCAGGGATTAATTCCTTTTAAATCCCTTTCCATGACGGATGGCATCAATTTTACCGCCGGATTAAATTTCATTCGTACCAGCCCCGATCATGGAACAGCTTTTGATATATCAGGAAAGAATAAGGCAGATCCATCATCTTTTACTGCGGCAATATTTAATGCCATTGAAATTTTCAAAAACAGGCTTATGTATATGGAAAACAGAAAAAATCCTTTGAAAAAATTAGGCGAATCCTTTGTGGCAGGTAGCGTGGATGAAAAACTTTCGGAATAATAAGCAAAATAGGAAATAAGTAAGTACCTGTTAGCGTTATCTTATTGGTACTCGCATTTTTTAATGAAGAACGGAAAGAACCTAATCTGCAATTTCACAGGATTTATGATTGGATTTTCCATCATTAAGAAAGTTTTTTTTAGTGAAGGAAATTATATTTTTACAAAAGTTTTTTTATTTATAATACCCAGGTATGGACAACATTTTATTAAGCGGAGCCTTGGCGTTTTTAATTACGTTCTTTTCTATACCAGTAATAATAGAAGTAGCCAAAAGCAAAAAATTATATGATGAGCCGGAGGAGAGAAAGGTACATAAAATGGTGATCCCTACGTTAGGCGGCCTCGGTATTTTTGCAGGATTTATTATAGCCACTCTTATGGGGGCTCCTCCTTCCATGGCTGCAGTGCTCCAGTATTTTGTTGCTGCTGCCCTGGTCATTTTCTTCCTCGGTATTAAAGACGATATTTTAATTCTTTCGGCCTCCAAAAAATTTATTGGGCAATTGGTGGCGGCTGGTATCGTTATTAAATTTGGGGGCATACAAATTACCAACATGTATGGATTTTTGGGGGTGTATGAGCTTCCGCAAACGGTGAGTGTTTTACTCACCCTGTTCACCATTGTGGTTATTACCAATTCATTTAATCTTATTGACGGTGTGGATGGCCTCGCTGGCTCGCTTGGTTTACTCACTTCCACCATATTTGGGATTTATTTTTCTCAAACCGGTCAGTTTTTATATGCAGTAATGTCTTTCGCTTTGGCAGGAAGCCTCATTGCTTTTTTGATCTACAATTTTTATCCCGCAAAAATATTTATGGGAGATACCGGATCATTGCTCATCGGCCTTTTAAATTCTATTTTTGTCATCAAATTTATTTCAGTAGCTGCAAACCCCGCATTAGGCGTTCCCCTCGCATCTGCTCCCGCTATTGGTTTTGCTATTTTAATAGTGCCGCTTTTCGATACACTTCGCGTGGTAGCCGTGCGTATTATAAACCGGCGTTCGCCCTTCAGCCCTGATAGAAATCATATTCATCATTTTTTATTAGAGCTTGGTTTCAGCCACCAAAAGATTTCCTTTAGCTGTCTCGGAGCCAATATAGTGTTTATTGCCATGGCTTATTTTTTGCGTTTTTCAGGCACTACCCTGGTAATTCTTGCACTTTCTGCCGCCGCCATTTTGATAGTAAGTCTCGTTTATTATAGCCGTCCTAAACCCAAAGTAATTATCCTGAACGGGCAGAACGATAAAGAATCCTTCATTAAATCGCATAAAATATTAACGCTCGCCGGAGAAACCGTGGAGCAGGATTCTTCCTTTTAGTTTTTTATCGTACCCTTTTACTAAATTTGTGCACTTTTGAAAATGCCATTATTGGTATGGTAATTCTATTCATAAAAATCACAGATAATGACAGAAGATGTTTCGGCTATATTAGATACGGCCACCGTTTCAATGAAAAAAGCAATAAGCCATTTTGAATCTGAGCTGGTAAAAATAAGGGCAGGAAAAGCAAACCCCACCATGCTGGATGGAATCGTAGTTGATTATTATGGCAATCCAACACCCATAAGCCAGGTAGGCAATATAAGTGCTATGGATGCAAGAACACTTACCATTCAGCCCTGGGAAAAGAACATGCTTCAGCCAATTGAAAGAGCCATCATTGCCGCCAATATTGGAATCAACCCGCAAAATGACGGAAACATGATCCGCTTATTTTTGCCACCACTTACGGAAGAAAGGAGAAAAGAATTTGTGAAAAGAGGATATGGCGAAGGCGAACAGGCAAAAATAGCTGTCCGGAATATCAGGCGCGACGCGATAGAGCAAATAAAAAAATTACAAAAAGACGGGCTTAGCGAAGATGCCGCAAAAGATGGCGAAAACGGAATGCAGGAAATAACCAATAGCTACATTGTATTGGTTGATAAATATCTCGAAGCAAAAGAAAAGGAGATTATGTCGGTTTAAATTCTTTTGAACCATGTTAAAAGAACAATTACTTATCTTAATAACTACACCACTATATGTAGTGGTAATTGGTTTTGAAATAGCATTAAGCCATCTTCATTTAAAAAAATTTTATACCCTAAAAGATACGTTGATGAACTTGTATCTGTGTCTTCTCAACGGAGGTATAGATCTTTTATTCCGCGTGGTGTATGTGGTAATCCTGGCTTATTTTTTCAGGTTTCACCTGGTTGATTTTTCTTTCAACCCCTTTGTTTACTGGTTTCTTCTTTTTATTGCTGAAGACCTTGCCTTTTATTTTGAACATCGTGTGGATCATCTTTCCCGCTTTTTCTGGGCGGTGCATGTTACCCATCATTCTTCTGAAGAATTCAATTTAACCACCGGCTTCCGGTCTTCGGTACTGCAGCCGCTATACCGCTTCGTCTATTTTATTCCTTTGGTGATGTTGGGCTTTCACCCGGTGGACATTGTGTTTATGTATTCGCTTACCCAGATTTATGGAATATTGGTTCACACCCAGTACGTCAATAAAATGCCGCGCTGGTTTGAAGCCGTACTGGTAAGCCCTTCTCATCACAGGGTGCATCATGCAAGCAATGTACGCTACCTCGATAAAAATCTGGGGATGGTATTGATAATCTGGGATAAATTGTTCGGCACTTTCAAGGAAGAGATAAAAGAAGACCATGTAAAATATGGACTTACCACACAATTGGAACACCCCTATCATCTTACCCATATTATTTTTCACGAATGGGAAAATATTATCACAGATATGAAAAAGAAAGTTCCTTTTTTTACCAAAATAAAATACCTCGTAATGCCTCCCGGATGGAGCCACGATGGAAGCACCAAAACAGCAAAGGAATTACAAAAAGAATTATTTCTTTCAGAAAAAGAATCAGTCGGCTACAGCTACCATTTTTCCACTGCGGTTGGCAATGTAAACCCCGGCAAGAATTATAAATAAAGAGAAGATTTGGTTCCAGCCAATATCTTCTTTATAAATAAACCCCCAAACAATGGCCACAAACGGAATCCCATAGGTTACCATTGAAGAAAATAAAACTCCCGCACGCTTTATCAGCATATAAAAAAGTATGGTGGCCACCGCAGTACCCATAATGCCAAGAGTGGATGCAGCCAACGTTCCCGTTAAAGTTTCCGGACTTGTGAAGACGTGGAAATAGCCGGTAAAAATTAAAACGATCAGAGCGGGTATGGCGCTAAGAGACAGTGCAACGGCAGCAGTTTTTAAAGAACCCACATCATTCAGATACTTTTTTACGAGATTTACATTGATGCCGTAAAGAAAGGTGGCCAGCACAATGAACAATGAAAAGGAAACGTGTGAAGTATCTTTCATGCCTTTGCTAAACATAAGCAAAACACTTCCGCCAAAGGCAATTATAATTCCAATAATTTTTTTTGAGGGAACCTTGAATTTGAAAATAAAAAACCCAGTGATAATTGCGAAGATAGGAGTAAGGGCGTTCAGGGTGCCGGCAAGGGCGCTGTCCACACGTGTTTCTGCAATGCAAAACAAATAAGAAGGCAAAAGGCTACACAAAACACCCGATAAAAAAATGTAGCCAATCTTATGAAAAGGAATACTGCGTATATGCCTTACCGTTAGTGGTAGCAAAACGATTCCTGCACTTACGATTCTTAAGGAAGCCACCTGGAAATCGGTAAGGGTCTCCATCCCAATTTTCATAAGAATAAAAGAACTGCCCCAAATAAGGGATAACACTATAAAGAAAAACCAATCCACCAATTGTTTGCTCAAATTTTTTTCCGAAATTAAGTGCTTTTAATTCTGAATACTATACTTTTAATTATGGATAAATGATTTATTCAATTAGGGATTAAATTATCTTTTCAATCCTGCCTATAAAAAAATATAAAATTTATGAGTCGCATTCATCTTAAAGATATCGCTACCCGCGCTCCCAAAAACTTTAATAAACAGGAAATAAAAGAAGAACTGGTAACGATTCTTGAAGAGTTGAATGGTTTGCAAAACCTTTTATTTGCAGAAAGTAAACATGCCATCTTAATAATCATCCAGGGGATGGACGCCAGTGGAAAAGATGGCGTTATCAGGAATGTATTTACTTCAATGAATCCGCAGGGCGTAGTGGTAAAGGGATTTAAAGCACCTACCCCGGAAGAACTCAGTCATGATTTTTTATGGCGCATTCATAAGCACACTCCTGCCAAAGGAATGATTCAAATATTTAACCGCAGCCATTATGAGGATATTTTAATAACAAGGGTTCATAAATGGTGCGATGACGACACCGCGCTCAAAAGAATGAAAGCGATAAATGATTTTGAAAATTTACTGACCCAGCATAACGATACCACCGTACTTAAATTCTATTTGCATGTATCTCCTGAAGAACAAAAGCTCAGATTGGATGAACGCATAAAGGATCCCGCCAAAATGTGGAAATATAATAAGAGCGATTACGACGAAGCCAGGCTATGGGATATTTATATGCAGATGTATGAAGATTGTTTTGAAAATTGCAGCGATATTCCCTGGACAATTGTCCCCAGCGATCAAAACTGGTATAAAGAATATGTGATAGCTTCCACGTTGAAAAAAACAATGGAGGATTTAAAAATGCAATACCCCGGCCTTAAAAAATAAATCAATTTCACCGTCATTAAAATCAAACACTATGAGTTTCATTAAAGATTTTAAAGCCTTTGCAATGAAAGGCAATGTTATGGATCTTGCAGTAGCCGTAATTATTGGTGCCGCTTTTGGAGCCATTGTATCATCATTCGTAGCCGATATTATCACGCCTTTGTTGCTCACCCCCGCGCTAAATGCAGTAGGAGCAAAAGATATAGCAGAATTAAAATGGGGCGAAGTAAAATATGGTAGTTTTTTAGCAGCGGTAATTAATTTTATCGTAATTGCATTGGTTATTTTTTCCCTTATCCGAACAATCAGCAAGCTTCAAAAAAAAGAAGAGGCAGCGCCTGCAGCACCTTCTTCTACCGATCAATTGCTGATAGACATCAGGGATGAATTAAGAAAGTCAAAATAATTTGAATAAAATATTCAAAAGCCGGAGCTGTGGATTATTTTCCGGCTCCGGCTCTTATTAAAGGGAAATCCCATACTGTCAAACAGATCATAAAAGTAATTGCCAACTAATATTATTCAATAAATTTGCCCATCCCAATGAACAATATCATCGGGATTTTTTTCTTTGCTAATTGGGTGAAAATTAGTTTTTCTTTTAAATATATTTTTGAATGAATACAGAAGTTTATCAAATTAAATTACCACAGTTCGAAGGCCCTTTTGATCTTCTTTTATTTTTTATTGAAAGAGACGAACTGGATATTTATAACATACCCATTACCAAAATCACCAACGACTTTTTGGAGTATATACACAGCAGCGAATCGTTGAACATAGAACTGAGCAGCGAGTTTATTTTGTTCATAAGCACCCTCATGCGTATAAAAGCAAAAATGCTGTTGCCCCGAAAAGAACTGGATCCGCAGGGAAATGAAATAGATCCCCGCCAGGAACTGATTGATAAAATTCTTGAGTACAAAAGATTTAAAGAGGCTTCTTCAAAAATGAGCGAGATGGAAGCGTTGAGAATGTTGCTGGTAAAGCGCGGAAACATCCAGGAAGAGTTGTCGAAGATTGGGGAAGCAGCAGGAGAAGGCACCGAAATACATACCGTTTCTTTATTTAAATTAATGAAGGCCTTTGAAAAAGTGGCCCAACGCCTGCATGAAAAAAGAAGCCGCCCTGTGCATACAGTGATCAGTTATAATTACACCATGGAAGGCACGCATGATTATATGCTGGATCTCATTAAGAAGGAAAGATCTCTTTCGTTTGAAAAAATATTTGACGTGTGTGAAGACCGCCTGCATGCCATCTTCCTGTTTTTAAACTTGCTTGAAATGATTCAGCAAAAATACATGATGATAATAACCGGCGAAGGCCTCAATAATTTTATAATAGAATACAATGAAGATCGTGTGGAAGAAACGATTCTTCAACAGAAAGTTGCTATTAATCCCTCGCAGAACTAACCTTCCTTTATGTATTCAGAAGAAGGAATTATCAATCTGGTTCTTGTAAAAAAGTACCACGATATTCCCGCAAATACAATCGTTAAAGATGTACGAAATAACATGACTTTTACCGTTCTCATTTCAAAGATTCTGCCTGATTGAATGTAGAGTAGTAAACAGATGTAGGCAATAATTAAAATGATAACGGCAACAAATAAGGCCACTGTTGCCCATTTGTTGTTTGTAAAAAAGTAGTAAGAGGCTAATAGGTATATGAACGAGCAAATGAAATTGCTATATACAACAAATGAAATATAGTTGTTTAATTCTTCCCTGATACCGAAAAGGTTCCATATAACGGAGCTGCTTATAAACAAAGTAAGTAACCCCAAAAGCCCCAGAATGGAGCCAGTGGTCTTTACAATAATATTTTGCATGAGGTCAGTTAGTTTTATCCGCCAAATTAATAATATTTCTTGCATTTCCCAAATGCTTTAAAAATATATATTATCCGTAATCTCTTTTCACAACAGCCTCTTGATTTCAAACCTGATTTTATATTAAGCGATTTATAATCATTGTCATATAAAAGTAAATAGAAAAAGATAAAAAGTACTTAAATACTTTTATTGTAATAAAAACTTTACCTTTGCCACCACATTTAAATTTAAAACTTAAACAGCAATGGAAACATTAGAAGAAAATATTTTAAACGTAACTTTAATAGAACCCAAACTGAAGCATCCCACCATCTTTGTACGCTTTGATGAACTGGTTTCCGGTGAAAGTCTGACACTTCATAATGATCACGATCCCAAACCCCTTTATTACGAATTGATGGCTGAGAGGGGAGATATTTTTACCTGGGAATACCTGGAACAAGGGCAGGAATTATGGAAAGTGAGAATCACAAAAAATAAAGAGGCCCAACAGGATAAAGAAAATATCCTCAACGTTTCGTTGCTGGAACCTCGGCTAAAACATCCTACCATTTTTGCCCGTTTCGACGAGCTGCAACCCGGAGAAACCCTGGTGCTCCACAATGACCACGATCCCCGCCCTCTTTACTATCAGTTAATAGGCCAGCGCGGAAATATTTTTACCTGGGATTACCTGGAGCAGGGGCCGGATTTATTCAGAATAAAAATTACAAAAAACAAAGAAAAATTAGCCGCAACTGAGGCACAGGAAACCTTACCCAAAAAAGATACTTCCAAAGCCCTGAAGGGCGATGAAAATATTCTGAACGTTACACTGATAGAACCCAAACTAAAACATCCCACCATCTTTGTACGCTTCGATGAACTGGTACCCGGTGAAAGCCTTACCATACATAATGACCATGACCCCAAACCTCTTTACTATCAGTTATTGGGAGAAAGAGGAAATATATTTACCTGGGAATACCTGGAGCAGGGCCCGCAATTATGGCGTGTGAAGATCGCTAAAAAACTTTCCGGAGAAGATGATGAAACCCTGGGAGAAATTGCCGCGAAAGATCTGCGCAAAGCAGAAGTGTTTAAAAAGTACGGACTTGATTTCTGTTGCGGAGGAAAGAAAACCGTGAAAGAAGCCTGCGCAGAAAAAGGAATTGATGTAACCAAGGTAGAACAGGAATTGCAGGTTGCTGATAAAAACCCAAATACCACTGCATCGCGCCCGTTGCCTTACAACGATTGGAATCTTGATTTCCTTGCCGATTACATTGTGAACACACATCATAGTTATGTAAAGAAAACCATTCCCGATTTGCGCAGCTATTCATCAAAAGTGGCAAAGGTACACGGCGATCATCATCCTGAATTAATAACCATAAATAAACTGGTGGAAGAGATTTGTGATGAAATGAGTGCACACATGATCAAGGAAGAAACGGTTTTGTTTCCTTATGTAAAACAATTAGTAGCTTCCAAAAGTAATGGGAATGGAGATGGTCAGTTTGGACATTTTAAAACCATACAAACTCCCATAAATATGATGGAAATGGAGCACGAATTAGTGGGAAAGGATATGGAGGAGATCAGGAATCTTAGCAAGAATTATTCATTGCCTGAAGATGCCTGTGCCAGCTATTCCTTTTTGTTTAAAACACTTGAAGAATTTGAAAGCGACTTACATATACACATCCATCTCGAAAACAATATTTTGTTTCCAAAGGCAGTAGAGTTGGAGAAAAAATAAGATGAAAAGCCAGTGGCTTACCAAAACGCAGCAACAGGTTCCTGTTTTATTATCCATCTGGGGATAAACGGGAGGTGCGAAAAATATGGAAAATAAAATAGGGCCTGTTAATGCTATTGAAGTTAGTCGGCGGATGTAATGGATATAAAAGATGAATGAATCCATATAATTCAGCAAAATAAAATTTATGAAAAAGTTGGTTTTATTATTTCTGTCTGTAGCTTTTTTGATGGCGTGTAATCAAAGTTCCGATAAGGCAAAAACTGAGGAACAGGCAGAACATAGCCATACCGAAGCCACGGAATTATCGCTGAATAATGGCGCCAAATGGAAGTCAGATTCCAGCACCAATCACAATGTTTCCAACCTGGAAAACATTGCCAGCAGTTTTAAAATAAAATCTTCCCCCTCAACAAATGATTATCAGAAGTTGAGTAAAGATTTGGGAAATGGGTTAAATAAAATGATACAGGAATGTAAAATGTCAGGCCCGGATCATGACGCGCTTCATCAATGGCTGGAACCCATTTTAGCCGAAACCAATCAACTTAAAACTACGGCTGACACGGCTGCAGCAGTGGTCTCCTTTAAATCTATTGACGAGCGAATAGAAGCCTATCATACTTATTTTGAATGAACATGATTATAAATGCTGATACCAAAATTGCAAAAATTTTAAGACAAAATCCTGATGCGCTGGAAGCCATCATAAGCATAACGCCAAAGTTTGAAAAATTAAGAAACCCTCTATTGAGAAAATTAATGGCCGGCCGTACCAGCATTGGAATGGCATCCAAGGTGAGCGGCTGTGATGTGGATGAATTTTTTAAAAAATTAGCGCCGTTAGGATTTGAAATTGATAAGGCAACTCCAGCGGTTACCCATGTAGAAAAGCCACCGCTTCCTTCGTTCTTCCATTCTTTGAAACCCACGCAGATCATCGAATTTGACGTGCGGCCCATCATTGACGCAGACGAAGACCCGCTTCCGTTGATTGTGAAGAAAGTAAAAGAAATTCAACCGGGAGAAGCCTTGAAAATTATTAATAGTTTTGAACCAACCCCTTTATTATCCCTATTAAAAAAGCAAGGCTTCGACTCTTACGTGGATACAATAGATGACCACCAGGTAGATACCTATTTTTATAGAACCGGTAATACTGCTGTTATAATTAGTGAAACAGAAAATATTGCTGAAGGTTGGGATGATTATATCAAAAAGTTTGCAGGCAAATTACAAACGATTGATGTGCGCCAACTTGAAATGCCTGGCCCCATGATGGCCATCCTTGATGCGCTCGAAAGCCTACCCCCTGAAACCGCCTTGTTTGTTTACCACAAAAGGATCCCTGTTTTTTTATTACCTGAATTGAAAGAAAAAAAATTTGATTATCGCATAAAAGAGATTGCAAATAACGAAGTGCATCTTTTAATTTTTAAAGAATAATATGTTTCCATCTTCTCCCAATATGGGCGGCCTTGCAAAAAATACTTCTTACAAAGTAGTACTGCAGTTCTATATTTATGCAGCGGCCTCTTTTGTAGTAGCTACCATTCTATTATTTTTCTCTTCATCTGCTTTTCTGCAACATTACTTTCATCCGCAAACACTTGCCATTACTCATGTAATGGCGCTGGGCTGGGGCACTATGATGATACTTGGTGCCAGCCATCAGTTGGTGCCGGTGTTGATCGAAGGGAAATTATACAGCAACCTGCTTGCGTATCTTTCGTTTTTTTCAGCAGCATTGGGCATACCTCTTTTAGTGTATGGCTTTTATAATTTTCATTTTGGATGGGAAGCACAATGGGGTGCCGTTTTAATTAATGCGGCTATCATATTTTACTTAATAAATATTGCCGTTAGCATGGTTCAGAGCAAGAAAGAAAACGTGCACGCCGTATTTGTTTTTACGGCCACGCTTTGGTTGCTTATCACTATTATTGTCGGGCTCTTTTTGGTCTTCAATTTCACTTTTACTCTTTTATCAAAAGACTCTTTACATTACCTGCCACTTCATGCGCATCTCGGAATTGTAGGCTGGTTCTTATTATTAGTGCTTGGTGTGGCTTCGCGGCTGATCCCTTTATTTCTTATTTCAAAATACCATAACGTAAAATTATTGTGGTGGATATACGGGCTTGTCAACTTTGCTTTAATTTCTTTTATTGTAATTTTCCTTTATCTCGAAATAGCGTGGCTGTATTTTTTCCCTCTTTCGGCCATCCTCATTTCTTTGATACTGTTCGGCTATTTTTGTTACAAGGCATACCTGGACCGGCTCAGAAAAAAGGTGGACGATCAATTGAAAATATCCATACTTTCTGTTTTGATGATGTTGCTGCCCGTAATACTTTTGCTGATCGTTATCCTGTTCCTCCTGTTTTCTATTGATGAACCGAGGTTGGTAATAACGTATGGATTCTGTATTTTTTTTGGATGGATTAGCGCCATCATTTTCGGGATGACCTTTAAAACACTTCCCTTTATTCTCTGGAACAAAACGTATCACGATAAGGCTGGTGCGGGCAAAACGCCTAATCCGCGGGAGTTATTCAACAATAAAATATTTTTATGGATGGCTGGTTTTTATCTTGCCGGATTTATTTTATTTATTTCAGGCATTCTTATATCCAACGAATTTATTTTAAAATCAGCCGCATTCCTTTTAGTAATTACTGCTGTTTTGTACAGTACCAATGTACTTAAAATGGTGATGCATAAACCCAAA
>JBDSOE010000125.1:0-18772 GCA_039915005.1 Ginsengibacter sp. | reverse complement strand
ATTTGCCCTTGGCCAAAGTCCGCCCGACCTTGTTCTGGAAACCATAAATGGAATTCAATTTTCAAACTGGTTTACCGGCATTGGAGTTGGTCTTGATAATTATCGTTACAAAACGCTCCCGCTTTTTATAGAAGGCAGAAGATATTTTGGTGATGAAAAAAAAGCATTTGTGTATGGAGGGCTGGGATATAATTTTCCTTTAAAAAATAAACCGGGCAAAGAAGTTTCTTTTTATAATTCTTACCATTTTACCGGGGGCATCTACACAGATATTGGAATTGGCTTCAAGCTTTCTTTAAATAAAAATTCCTCTTTTTTATTCAGCCTTGGGCATAGCTATAAAAAAATACAAAACAAAATTGGCGTAACTATTTGTCCTTTTATAGGCCCGTGCTATATGGATTACAGCAAATACGATCTTGGTTTTGGAAGAATGGTTTTAAAAGCAGGCTTTGAATTTTAAGTCTGACGGTCTCCGTCTGACTTAATCCATTCCCGTCTGAATTAATCCAAAAATTTTAAATTCCTTTTTATCCCCTCAAACTTTGATCTTTTTAAGGGCGATTTTTTAAAGATGATTTTAAAAGATTCTTCGGTAAGTTCTTCCCAATCATTTTTGCTAAAATTTAATACTTCATTCAAAGGAGTAAATTCAACAGTGCTATTGGGTTTTGAAAAGCGATTCCACGGGCATACATCCTGGCAAATATCGCAACCGAACATTTTGTTTTCAAATTTCCCTTTCATCTCACCGGGGATCAGCATATCTTTTAATTCTATGGTGAAATACGAAATGCATTTGCTGCAATCAATTACTTTGTCCGGTAGAATGGCGTCGGTAGGGCACGCATCAATACATTTGGTGCAGGTGCCGCAATAATCTTTTATAAACGGATTGTCTGCTTCCAATTCCAGATCGGTAATCAAAGTAGCAATAAAGAAAAAGGACCCGTTTTCTTTTGTGATCAGGTTTCCATTTTTGCCCACCCATCCAAGCCCGCTTTTTTCGGCCCAGCTTCTTTCCAAAACCGGGGCGCTGTCCGTAAATCCCCTTCCATTTATTTCCCCGATATTATCTTTTAATAATTGTAAAAAAGCTTTCAGCTTTCCCTTTATCACTTCATGATAATCGTTGCCATAAGCATATTTGGAAATTTGTGGTACCTCATCGTTTTGCTGCTCTTGTGGAAAATAGTTCAGCAGTAAAGTAATTACCGATTTTGCACCGGGAACCAATTTTGTAGGATCTGTCCTTAGGTCAAAGTAATTTTCCATGTAGGCCATTTTCCCATTGTACCCCTTGTTCAGCCACGATTCCAGATACTTTGCTTCTTTATCCAGTTTAGCGGCTTTAGCAATGCCGCAGTAGTCAAAGCCCAGGGCTTGGGCAGTAATTTTTACGAATGAGGTATAATCCGGTTTTTGTACCATAATAATATTTACAAAAATACTTTACTCGCGCTAAAAAATTGAACTGAAAAAATAGCATACAAAAGGCTTTCTGCCTGCATTTGCGTCAGCCCGTGAAAATAAACAAGACAAATCTTTCACTATTTTTTCTTGGATTAAAATTTGTGCACCCTAAAGAAATAATTAAAACGTTATTGTATGAATCCAGGTAATTTAACTATAAAATCGCAGGAGATTTTTCAAAGAGCGCAACAGCTTGCCTTCAATGAAAAAAATCCGAATATAGAAGCAGAGCATCTTTTAAAAGCTTTGCTGACGGATGAAGATAGCCCGGTGGATTTTCTTCTAAAGAAAAATAATGTGAATGTAAATTTTGTGGAAAGTAAAGTGGATGAAACCCTTAAGAAACTTCCAAAAATGGGGGAAGGTGAACCAGCGCAGATTATCAGCCGCGATGTGAATAATATAATGCTGCGCGCGGCGGCCTCTTTAAAAACTTTTGGCGATGATTTTGTAAGTGTAGAACATTTGCTGCTGGCAATTGTACAGGGCAATGATAATACTGCTAAAATTTTAAAAGACGCGGGCCTCACTGAAAAGAATTTAATAGCTGCCATAAAAGATCTTAAAAAAGGTTCTACTGTTTCTTCCCAAACTTCAGAAACACAATTCAATGCTCTTAATAAATACGCCAAGAATTTAAACGAACTGGCGCGAAGTAATAAGCTGGATCCTGTTATTGGGCGCGATGAAGAGATAAGACGGACACTACATATTTTATCGAGAAGAACAAAGAACAATCCTATATTGGTAGGTGAACCCGGTGTGGGTAAAACCGCTATAGTAGAGGGTTTAGCGATCCGGATCATAAGTGGTGACGTTCCTGAAAATTTGAAATCAAAAATTATTTTTGCCCTTGATATGGGACAATTGATAGCCGGCGCCAAATACAAAGGCGAGTTTGAAGAACGATTGAAATCAGTGATAAAAGAAGTGGCGGATAGCGATGGAGAAATTATTATGTTCATTGATGAAATACATACTTTGGTAGGCGCTGGCGGCGGCGAAGGTGCTATGGATGCAGCCAACATTCTAAAACCCGCGCTGGCCCGTGGAGAGCTTAGGGCAATAGGCGCCAACACTTTAAATGAATATCAAAAGTTTTTTGAAAAAGACAAAGCGCTTGAGCGACGATTCCAGAGAGTGATGGTAAATGAGCCCAATGTGGAAGATGCCATTTCTATTTTAAGGGGTTTGAAGGATCGCTACGAAACGCATCACCATGTGCGCATAAAAGATGAGGCTATTATTGCCGCGGTGGAATTATCGCATCGTTATATTACCGATCGTTTTTTGCCTGATAAAGCAATTGACCTTATTGATGAAAGCGCCGCCAAGCTAAGGCTTGAAATGAATTCAATGCCGGAAGAATTGGATAAACTGGAAAGAGCCATCAGGCAGTTGGAGATAGAAAGGGAAGCCATCAAAAGAGAAAACGATGAAGCAAAATTAAGAGAGTTGAATACGGAAATTTCCAACATGTCCGTTCAGAGAGACACGTTTAAAGCCAAATGGCAACAGGAAAAAGAATTGGTGGAAAAAGTACAGAATGCCAAAGCGGAAATGGAAAATTTAAAAATGGCTGCAGAAAAAGCGGAGCGTGAAGGCGATTATGGGAAGGTGGCAGAGATCCGTTATGGCAAACTCCAGGGCCAGGAAAAGCTTATTGAAGAATATACTTTAGAACTTGACGAGATAAGTGAAAAACGATTATTGAAAGAAGAAGTGGATGCGGAAGATATTGCAGAAAGTGTGGCTAAATCTACCGGGATTCCTGTAAACAAAATGCTGCAAAGCGAGAAGGATAAGTTATTAAATCTTGAAGATGAATTGCACAAACGCGTAGTGGGGCAAGATGAAGCCATTGAAGCGGTTGCTGATGCAGTACGCAGGAGCAGCGCGGGTTTGCACGATCCCAAAAAACCAATCGGTTCCTTTATCTTTTTAGGAACCACGGGGGTAGGCAAGACCGAACTGGCAAAAGCGTTAGCGGATTATTTGTTTGATGATGATAGTATGATGACGCGTATTGATATGAGCGAATACCAGGAGAAGCATTCTGTAAGTAGATTGGTTGGAGCGCCTCCCGGCTATGTGGGTTATGATGAAGGCGGGCAACTAACGGAAGCGGTTAGACGCAAACCGTACAGTGTAGTTTTACTGGACGAGATCGAAAAAGCCCACCCTGATGTTTTCAATATTTTATTACAAGTTCTGGATGATGGAAGGCTGACTGATAATAAGGGGCGCGTAGTAAACTTTAAAAATACCATCATCATTATGACAAGTAATATGGGGAGCCATATTATCCAGGCTAATTTTGAAAATGTTACCGAAAAAAATAAAGAAGAAGTAGTAGAGAATACCAAACGGGAAGTGCTTGAATTATTGAGGCAAACTATTCGTCCTGAATTTTTAAACCGGATTGATGAGGTGATAATGTTTCAGCCCTTAATGCTGAAGGACATCAGGGAAATTATACGGATACAATTACATGATCTCCGGCATCAGCTTACCAGGAGCGGCGTTGTACTTGAATTTACAGATTATACACTTGATTATTTAGCTGAGAATGGATTCGATCCCCAGTTTGGTGCACGTCCATTAAAGAGGCTGATACAAAAGCAAATTGTAAATCAATTAAGCAAAAAATTATTGAGCGGAACCATAGATAAAACAAAACCGGTACTGGTGGATGTATTTGATGGAACAGTGGTATTTCGTAATGAAGTGATCCATGATGAAACCACATTGGTTTAAATATCTTTGATAAAATACAATTGGAGGCCACCCCGTTTCGGTGGCCTTTTTCTGTGTTATACCGTGTATATTAGTTTAAGGTTTTGTCTCTGTAGTAAGTCTCAGTTATTTTTCCCACCGGGCATCTCTCTACATTTCTTACTCTATCCTTGCTCCCGCTACCTCTTCCCCATCAGTTTCTACAATAATCTTTTCAGCCAAAGCGGTGGCAATTGAAAGCCCGACATAATCCGGGGACACAGGAAACTCTTTATAGCTTCTTTCAACTAAAACCAATGTTTGTATTTTTTTGGGATAGAAATCAAGAAAGGGCTTTAAGGCATACAATAAAGTTTTGCCCGTGTTGGCAACATCATCCGTGATAATAATAGTTTTATCGTCAAAATTAATTTTATCAGAAAGAGAAATATTCCTGGGATTTTTTTTATCAAGGGCAATTCCGATTACCCTTATTTCGCCTTCAAAAATTTCTTTTAAAAATCCATGGAGAATATTGGCAATTATCAATCCGCTTTCCTTTATCCCTGCAAGGATGATCTGCTTTTCATCCGTGTTCCGCTCAACGATTTCATAAGCCATTCGTTGTATTTTTCTGTAAGCGATTTCTTTGGAAAGAATAAAATGAGGCATGATAAGATGGTTGTTTTTTGAGTTTACATTTCAGATGTGCCGTGTAAAAATAAGGAAAGTTGGCTATCTTATAAATGGCAAAAGGTTGCCAACCTTAATAGGTTCATTCCAACTTACAAATACTTTTCCCAAGCAAGGTTGGCAATCTTCAATGATGCAGCAAGCCGGTCGTCGGGCAAATCAACACATATCAATCCGGCAATTCATCCATACGATCATTTAACTTTCAAATACAAACCATTACCTTAGCATTCTATCTTTTTATATGGAAATAGTACAACAAATTTTATTTATTCTATTAGCAGGTTTTGCCATTTTTCTTTTTGCAAAAAAGGTAAAAGAGATTGTTGCCAACATTAACCTGGGCCGCGACGAAGACCTGGGCGGAAACAAGAAAGAACGATGGAGAAATGTACTGCTACTCGCTTTGGGGCAAAAGAAAATGTTCCGCTACCCGCTGGTAGGCATCATGCACTTTGTAATTTATGCAGGATTTATCATCATAAACATTGAAGTTTTAGAGATTGTGCTTGATGGTGTTTTTGGCACCCACCGCATGTTTGCCAAACCTTTGGGCGGCTTCTACACATTCATTATTGATTTCTTTGAAATACTGGCTATCGGCGTATTAATGGCATGTATTATCTTTTTGATCAGGAGAAACATTTTGAAATTAAAACGTTTTATGCAGCACAATATGGAAGGCTGGCCGCGTACTGACGCCAATTTAATTTTAATCATTGAAATTATTCTTATGAGTTTGTTCCTTACCATGAACTCCGCAGACAGGGCATTGCAACTGCAGGGAAACACGCATTATGCAGATCATGGTAATTTTATTTTATCGGGATTTCTTGCTTCGGAAATGCAATATTTATCTTCTTCCACTTTAATCGGTATTGAACGTACCAGTTGGTGGCTGCACATTACAGGGATTTTTATATTTTTAAATTATCTGCCTTACAGCAAACACTTCCATATCCTGCTTGCTTTCCCCAACACATATTATAAACCATTGAAGCCATTGGGCAAAATGAAAAATATGGCAAATGTGGCAAAGGAAGTTGAGTATATGTTTAAGCCGGAACTGGCCCCATCTAACCCTGAAGCTCAAACGCAGAAGTTCGGCGCGAAAGATATTTTTGATTTGAGCTGGAAGAACTTATTGGATGCCTACACCTGCACCGAATGCGGAAGATGCACGGCAGCATGCCCCGCCAACCAAACAGGGAAATTACTGGACCCCAGAAAAATAATGATGGATACCCGCGACAGGATGGAGGAAGTAAGAAGGAACATTAAGAAAAATGGTGAATTTATAGATGATGGAAAAACACTGCTGAACGATTACATTACCGTAGAAGAACTAAGAGCTTGTACCACCTGCAACGCCTGTGTAAAAGAATGCCCGGTAAGTATTGATCAGCTTTCAATAATCACAGAGCTACGGCGCACTTTAATAATGGAAGAAAGCAATGCCCCCGGCGAATGGAACAATATGTTCAGCAACATTGAAAATAATTTTGCCCCATGGAAGTTCAGTCCTGATGACAGGGATAAATGGACGGAGGGATTGTGAGTTGTGAATTACAATTTATCACTTTTCACTCTTCACCCCTTCACACTCACCAGCAATACAGGGATTTTTAAAAAGTGCCTTACCGTGTTTATGGTTTGTCCGTAAATTAAATCTTTAAATCCTCTGTGTCCGTGAGCGCCTGCTATCAGCATATCCGCATTAGATTCTTTTACCATTCTTACAATTTCTTTTGCACGGTTTCTGAATCCGAGAAGGCCGGTGGCATTAAACCCTTTTTCTCTTAATTGTTGCACATATGTATCTAATTGCGCCTGGTCTTTCCGCGTTTCATAATCATAACTCTGGCTTCCCCAAAGCCTTGCTGAAACGCTTTCTACTACATGCACTAAAATATATTGTGTATTGGGATTTCCCTGCCCAATGGCATAGCTGATCAGTTTTTTATCACTTTCAGAAAAATCGAGGGCTATGGCAATTTTATGATATTGTGGAATATCAAGCACTATATTTTCCATTTCAGGGTGAATTTTAATAGATCCTTTTAATCGTCTTTTAGTAAGAAGAGGCTCTGCTGTAATATAAAGGAGCAATCCTGTAAAAAATAAGCCGCTTAGGATGATGGCTATTTTGGGGAGTAAAGAATTTCCTTCCAATACAGGCCATACTTCATTTACGAGCATTTTTAAATTGAGATAAACAAGTACCACCGCTATAAGCCATGCCAGTATTTTTGTAATGGGGTTTATGGCGAATTTTCCCATTTTAGATTTATCGCTTACAAAGTGGATCAATGGAATAATGGCGAAACCGAGTTGCAGGCTTAGAATTACCTGGCTCAAGATCAACAGGGAATCCACTTCCTCATCTCCATAAATAAGTATTACAATTACCGCTGGGATTATGGCAATCAGCCTTGTAACCAACCTTCTTACCCACGGATTAATTCTAAGTCTCAAATAGCCTTCCATCACAATTTGACCGGCAAGCGTGCCTGTAACTGTGGAACTCTGTCCTGCCGCTATTAAGGCTACAGCAAATAAAATGGGAGCCATATTTCCCAGAAATCCGGGAAGCAATCTATGGGCATCTTCAATTCTTGCTACATCAGAATTTCCTGTCTTGAAGAACACCGTTGCTGCTAAAATAAGGATGGCTGCATTTACAAAAAAAGCAATGTTCAGGGCAATGGCGCTGTCAACCCGGTTAAATTTTATGGCTTGTTTTATTCCTGCATCTGTCTTCTCAATTTTCCTTGACTGTACCAAGGCCGAATGCAGGTACAGGTTATGAGGCATTACGGTAGCGCCAATAATTCCTATGGCAATGTAAAGCGCTTCGCTATTGGGCAATGTGGGAACCAGGCCGCTTGCCATTTCTCCTAAATCGGGTGCCGCCATTACGATCTGGATCAAAAATGCAATCGCTATGATAGCAATGAGCGCTATGATAAAGGCTTCCATTTTTCTCATGCCTAATTTTTGCAGGTAGAGTAATAAGAAAGTATCCAGCACGGTGATACAAACTCCCCAAATAATGGGAAGATCCGTTAACAGGTAAATGCCTATTGCCATGCCAAGCACTTCGGCGAGGTCTGTGGCAGCAATAGCTATTTCTGCAAGTATATACAGAATGAAATTTAAAAATTTTGGGTACGCCTCCCTGTTAGCTTGTGCTAAATCCCGACCACGCACAATTCCGAGACGGGCGGACAAACCTTGTAAAAGCAATGCCATCAGGTTACTCATTAGTAAAACCCAAATGAGTGAATATCCGAATTTGCTTCCGCCCTGTAGGTCGGTGGCCCAGTTTCCCGGATCCATGTATCCCACGCTTACTAAATATGCGGGCCCCAGAAAAGAAAAGATCCTTCGCCATCCCTTCTTTTTTCCGGTTTCTACACTTCCATGAATTTCACTCAATGAATGATCGTCGTGAGTTCTTTCAATTATCATAAACGAAAATATTTTGTGCGGCCTCCCTGCTGATAATACATTCGGGTTGCTTTGCGATTTTAATTTGAAGCGATCCATCGAAGGCAAAAGATTTTGAAACCTTTATGGAGGACCCTATTTTAATGCCATAGTAGTTCAGCATTTCCATCATTTCCGGCGTTTGGTTACTTACGGAACTTACCGTGGCCATTTTCTTTTTGGGAAGATCTTTTAACGCGGTTTGTTTCAGAACGGGCATCACGCCTTTTTCATCCGGGATAGGATCGCCGTGGGGGTCTATTTTAGGGCTTTCCAAAAAGTGATCCAGCCTTGTAATTAATTCCACGCTGCTCACATGCTCAAGTTCTTCGGCTATGTCGTGTACTTTCTCCCACTCCATACCCAGTTTATTAACCAGGAAAAATTCCCAGAGCCGATGCCTCCTTATGATCTTTAGCGCTTCCCTGTTTCCGGCAGTGTTCAGTCTGAATCCATAATACTTTTTGTATTCCAGCAGTTTTTTAGTTTTTAATTTTTTCAGCATGTCGGTAATGGAAGCGGCGCTGGTATCTAAAAAAGCCGCCAGCGAATTGGTGTTTACTTTCTCGGTTTCCTTCTGCAGGTTATAAATACTTTTTATGTAATTCTCTTCGCTCGCAGATAGTTTCATGCTCTTTAAAAATAAATTTAGACAAATCTAAAAATATTAATTGATAATTTGTTATAAAAAATTATGAAGCCACAAAAACAGCTTTTTAGTTCAGGGGCCAAATGGGAAGACATAGTGGGATACTCACGGGCCGTGAAAGTGGGGAACCAGGTAGAGATTTCAGGTACCACTGCGGTGGATGGCGACAAAATTATCGGGAAAGGAGACGTGTATGCGCAGGCCGTTTTTATTTTTCAAAAAATTGAAAAAGTATTGCAGGAAGCCGGCAGCAGTATGAAGGATGTGGTTCGCACAAGAATGTATGTTACGGATATTTCACAATGGGAAGCAGCGGGAAAAGCACACGCGCTTTTTTTTAAAGAAATAAAACCTGCCACTACTATGGTGGAAGTAAGCCGGCTAATTAATGATGATTTGCTTATTGAAATTGAAGTAAGCGCGGTTATTCAATAATGAAATTAAATTCCAATTAAATCATGGAGACTTTATATTTCATCAAGCGCTAAAAAGGAAAGATTTTCTCTGTCAATAACTTCTAAATCTTTCTTCTCTTCCGGTGAGAGTTTGGCAATGGTGGATACTTTAAAAATTATCATTTAGATGAATTGGACATTAGCGAGATAATGCCACAATCGGTTGTTAATTACTGGCAATTACAGGAGAATTAATGGAATTCATTGTTCCCTTCCTCATCTCTATTTCTTTTTTGAATACATGGTTTAAATAATTTTGAAGATATATTTTGATATACATGTGTGTAAAAATTGCGCGTTGAAATTGCCTAAAGATTGAATTTCTTATTTTTTCCTTTTATATTGCGCCCTCAATAAAGACATTTTATCCAATCATGAGTTTTGAGAATTATAATGTTCCCTATGAGATCAATGAAAGATATCAAAAAAAAGTGGCCTATTTCTCTATGGAATATGCTATTCACCAACCCTTAAAAATATACAGCGGCGGCCTTGGTTTTTTATCGGGCTCGCATTTACGGAGCGCTTATGAACTGCACCAGAATTTAATCGGGATCGGTATTCTATGGAAAGAAGGATATTATGACCAGGCGCGAAATCCTGACCAGACTTTAAAAGTAGTCTGGATCGAGAAAATTTATAATTTCCTGGAAGATACCGGTATCCGTTTCCAGATAGATATACATGACCATCCCGTATGGGTAAAGGTCTGGTACCTGAATCCGAATACTTTCCACAGCGCCCCACTTTTTCTGCTGAGCACCGATGATCCAGAGAATGATTATGTGTCCCGAACTATCAGTCACCGTCTTTATGATGGCAATGCCGCTACTAAAATGGCGCAATTTATTTTATTGGGAATAGGCGGAGCAAAGCTGCTCGACTTGCTTAATTTCAACCCGGATCTGTATCATCTTAATGAAGCGCATGGCGTGAGCGCCGCTTTTTATTTATATAAAAAATTCGGCAATCTCGAAGAGGTAAAGAAACGTCTTGTATTCACTACGCACACTCCTGAAGAAGCGGGTAACGAAAAGCATGACATCTATCTTTGCGAAAAAATGAGCTATTTCTGCGGAATGCCATTGGAAAAGGTTCGTGAAATAACGGGAATGACAGACGATCTTTTTAATCATTCCCTTGCCGCTTTGCGATTTGCCCATTTGGCCAATGGCGTATCACAGTTGCATGGTGAAGTAAGCCGGCAAATGTGGAAAAAATATGATGGCATCTGTGAAATAAAAGCCATCACCAATGCACAAAACTGGCGCTATTGGGCAGACAAACAATTGTACCGGGCAAAGGAAGAAAACAATGATGATTGGTTTGATGACCGGAAAAAACATTTGAAACAACGCGCCCTTGAAATTGTTGCCGATCAAACGGGCAAGGTGATGGACCCCAAGGTGCTTACTATTGTTTGGGCAAGAAGGTTTGCGGGTTATAAGAGAGCCGAATTACTAACGAGAGACCATACGCGCTTTGAAGCCTTATTGAATAATCCCAAATATCCCGTACAGATCATTTGGGCCGGGAAACCTTACCCGCTTGATTTTCCGGCGATCACGGATTTTAATCACCTGGTAAGTTTAAGCAAGCAATATAAAAATGTAGCAGTGTGTACCGGTTATGAGCTTACGCTGAGCAGGCGTTTGAAACAAGCCGCAGATGTCTGGTTGAATAATCCACGTGTGCCCCGCGAAGCGAGCGGCACCAGCGGAATGACGGCAGCAATGAACGGCGCCGTAAACCTGAGTACCAATGACGGATGGATATGTGAATTTATAAACAATGGCAATAATGGATTTGTGGTGCCCCCGGTTGACTACATGAATATGCACGTGGAAGAGCAGGATAATTATGACCTGAATAAGTTGTACGAAATATTGGAAGATGAAATTCTACCACTTTACTATAATGATTTTGATACGTGGCGGCAGATTGTAAAGAACGGCATGAGAGATGTACAGGTTGCCTTCGACAGCAACAGAATGGTGGATGAATATTATGAGATTTTGTATAAATAATTTTGAAAAATAAAGAGTAAAATGAAACGGCATAGAAAAGAATTCTATGCCGTTTTGTTTTAGAAATGGATAGTTTTTTTATCCCTGCTACAGTTGACATTTCTGCCTACGGCATCATTAGAGTCAATATTTTCTAAAATAGATTTTTGATTTATACAAAGAATAAAAAATTATTCTGCAAAACCTAATGCAGGCTGGTGGGAGAAATCCGGTAGTAGCCAGAGTATTTCCCGCCTTGAATTTTATTTATAACTTTATTTATCCTTAACAATTACCTGAATTAAGGAAAAAAAACGACAAAAAAATGAAAATGAATATGAATCATGGATAGAAAAGGAAGATGGTGGTAGAATTTATTCTTTTGAAGTTCAAGGTAAATTGGGTTGGAAAGCTAAATATTTAAAAGAAGTGAATAGCGACGAAATTACATTGAAATTTTATCAGGAAATATATGATGAAGCAGGGATTCTGAAAGAAATTCATGAAAAATACCCGGTTGACAGCGGACATAAAAGGTTATAAAAAATGATTACAAAAAAAATGATAGGCGATCAATTGCTGGCATACTTGCAACATCGTTTGACTTTGGAAGAATTGACAGACTGGGCAGAAAATACGCTGATGAATGGTTTATATGAAGATGATCCCCTTCATACATCAAGAAATGCCCTGGCTCAACTTGGGCTTGCTGATGTAAAAGCATTTGGGCTTGAATGGAAAGATTGTGAATCTATCATGTCAAACCTTGGTTATAAATTAGAAGTGCGCGCTTTAGAAGTTTTGGAATCCGACTGAGGTTGACATGAAGATGCCAACAACTTTCTGAAAAGATATAAGTAAAATGAAACGGCATAGAAAAAAATCTATGCTATTTTTATTTGAGAAATAAACTGTTTTTTTAAGCTAAAAAATATTTTCTACGCTCCCCTACCTGTTGCTGCCACATGGCATAATACAAACCTTTGTGTTCCAATAATTGTTGATGGATGCCCTTTCATAAATTTTTCCTTTTTCTGAAACATAGATTCTATCTGCGTGCATAAAAGTGAAAAGGCGGTGCGCAAAGAGTAGGGTGATGCGTTTCCCGCTGTCAGATAATTCACGCATAATTTCCCGTGATGACTTCTTCCGTTAGGGAATTCAGGCTAAAGGCGGCGTAAAGGTTACTGAAATTATTTTCCTGCCAAATAATATTTCTATCGCACGTTTAAGAGCTTGTGGGCAATTTTCAACTATGAGTTTTTTTGTTGGTTCATTTATAAACGGGTTACTGTCTGTAGTAAAAAACCCTGAAACACAATGTGAATCAGGGTTTTTAGAGGGTGCCCGGGACTGGAATCGAACCAGCACATCCTTGCGAACGGCAGATTTTGAGTCTGCTGCGTCTACCAATTCCGCCACCCGGGCCTGAAAATTATTATAATAATTTTCGGGTGGCAATATTACGCATTCCATATTTTCTATCCAAATCAAACCCTTCGAAAGATTTACAAATCATGCACGCCAGGTTTATGAAGCAGATAATGTAAATTGCCAGCCTCTTAATAAAACAGGAATGCTGAAAATTGGATTGATACGGGAAGGCAAGATCCCGTCTGACAACCGTGTGGCGCTTATTCCCACACAATGCAAATGGATCAGGGAAAATAAAGAAATTACTATTGTGGTGCAACATTCAACAACAAGGTGTTTCACAGACAGCGATTACCTGGCCGCAGGCATCGAAGTGAAAGAAGATTTGAGTGAATGTGATATTTTGTTAGGGATAAAAGAAGTGCCGGTGGACATGCTGATCGCCGGGAAGACTTATTTCTTTTTTTCACACACAAAAAAAATGCAGCCATATAATCAACATCTTTTTCAAAATATTATTCATAAAAAGATTACCCTGGTAGATTATGAATGCCTTGAGCATGAAGATAGAACGCGCCTCATAGGCTTTGGCTTTTTTGCGGGTGTGGTAGGCGCTCACAATGGAATCATGTCTTATGGAAACCGTACCGGCTCCTTCCATCTGGGAAGAGTGTACAAGCAAAAAAATTTTCAGCAATTAATACATACTTATTTTGGATTAAAACTTCCCCTGGTAAAAATTGCGGTAACCGGCAGTGGCAAGGTGGCACACGGTATCACTGACATTATGAATCTAATGGGTATTCATGAAGCAGAGCCGGACGAGTATAAATCAACGAAATTTTCTTATCCGGTATATGTACATCTAAAGGGAGCCAATTTGTACGCTAACAGAAAGACGGGTAAGTATTTTAGAAATGAATTTCATGAACATCCTGAAAGATATAAATGCCTGTTTGATGATTACATTTTTGAAACTGATATTTTATTAAATGGTGTTTATTGGGAAGAAAATATTCCCAGGCTTTTTGAAATGGAAAATTTGAAAAACAAGAATTTCAGGATGAATACCATTGCCGATATTTCTGATGATAAGCACGGCTCAGTGCCTTGCAACATGGGAGACGCCACTATTGAAGATCCCATTTACGGAGTGGATAAAATGACGGGTGCCGTTACCAAACCTTACCTGCAAACTTCGGTAGATGTAATGGCAGTGGGCAATCTGCCAAACGAATTACCGAGAGATGCTTCAAGATATTTCGGAGAACAATTAATAAAATTTATTTTGGATGACCTGGTTGCCGGTGGTTCTAAAATTATTGACCAGGCAACGATTGTGAAAGAAGGTAATTTGACTGAGGAGTATCAATATATGAAAGAGTACGCGGGCGGGGTATGAGGTATGAGGTAGCAGCTACAAAAATATTCAACTTAACTTTTTATAAATTGGCAATATCTCCGGTGAGCAATGCAATACCCGCTTCTGCCACTTTTGCCTGGTACAGGGCATTGTATAAGCGATTCTTTATCGCATTATAACTGATCTGGATCTGGCGAAGCTCCACAGAAGTAATATTTAATTTCTTGTAGCGCTCGGTGGCTATAAAAATATTTTCAGTAGCGAGAATAAGATTATTTTTTTCCAGGTCAATGGCTTTCAGCGAATTATTATAATTGATATAGGCATTGTTTAAAGCCGTTTGTATATCGTTAGCGGTTTGTAAAATGAAAAGATTTTGATTTTTTATTTCAATATCAGATACCTGCAATTGTTTCTTTATCAGTGGCCCGCTAAACAACGGAATGCTGATTCCGACTGAGCCGGAAGGCCCGTACGTTTGATTGAGCAGCGTGAAACCTGCGCTATTCCTGCTTCTCACAAAGTTATAAAAACCGTTTAAAGTAACTTCCGGCAGGCTTGCGGCCTTTATTTCTTTTTTCGTCTGCATTAAAATGGCCAGGTTACTGTTGGCCAAAAGAATGTCAGGATTTTGATTTTGAATTTTATGTTGCGCCTCAGAAAGTAACGGTAATGGTTGTACGATAATGGTATCAATTACCTGGTAAGTGGTATCCGGCACTTTGCCAATGAGATTGCTCAAAGAAGATTTTGCAAGGGCGATTGCATTTTGCAGGGAAAGCAGGTTGGATCGTTGTTCATTTAAATCCACTTGCGCCTCCAGCACTTCGTACCTGGCCCCGGTACCTATTTCAAACCTGCGCCCCGCAAGGTTGTAGCGGTCTGAATATAATATGATCTGTTCCTGCGTGGCGTTTAATTGTTCACTTAGCGCCACCACATTGTAATAGGAAGTGATTACATTATAAAGGGTTTCATTCAGTTTTTTTCTAAAAGCGTATTCACCATTTCTTTCTAATTCTTCCAGTCTCTTTTTGGTAGCAAACATCTTGAAGCCATCAAAAATACGCCAGTTGATTGCTAAGCCGGCATTGAAATTTTGAGTGGAGTTACCCTTTTTCCTGGTAACCGTTCCATTACTTAAATTTTGCTGCAGGTTATTGGTTCCGGTCACTTTATTAGCGGTTACGCTTACCAGTGGTATGGCGCCTGCATTTGCCCAGTTATTGTTGATAGCGCCTATTTCTATTTCATTTTTACTGATGACGACCCCATAGTTATTTTCAATGGCATATTTTATTGCATCCTGCACCGTGAGTACCGTATCCTGCGCAGAAGCAGGAAGAATGAAAATAAAACTTTGTAAAAAAAAGAAGAAAAATTTACTACTGAAACGCCTCATGCAATTCATGTTTTTTAGATGATAGATAGCCATACATGGCGGGCACTACGTATAAAGTGAGAATTAATGAAAACATAATTCCTCCTACAATTACGATACCAAGGGGAATGCGGCTGGTACTGGCATCGCCTATGGAAAGTGCCAACGGAAGCGCACCCAGCGACATGGCCAGGCTTGTCATTAAAATGGGCCGCAGTCTTAAATAAGCGGCTTCCACCACAGCCTCTGTTTTATTAAAACCTGCCTTCCTTTTTTGATTGGCAAACTCCACAATTAAAATTCCATTTTTAGTTACCAGGCCTATGAGCATGATCATTCCTATTTGTGAAAAAATATTGAAGGTTTGCCCAAATACCCATAAGGAAAGCAGCGCGCCGGCCAATGCCAGTGGCACGGTGATCATAATAATAAAAGGATCTATAAAGCTTTCGAACTGCGCAGAGAGAACCAGGTAAATTAAAATAAGCGCCAAAATAAATGCAAATAAAGTATTTCCCGAGCTTTCAGAATAATCTCTGGAAGTGCCACTGAGTGCCGTGTTGAAAGAGTCATCCAGAACTTTATCGGAGATCCTTTGCATTTCCTTAATGCCATCGCCTACGGTCTTTCCCGGCGCCAGCCCTGATGAGATGGTAGCAGATTTATACCTGTTGAAATGATAGATAGTAGGGGGAGAAGAAGTTTCTTCGGTGGTTACCAGGTTATCTAAGCTAATGTTTTCGCCGCGATTATTTCGTACCATAATTTTTGAAATATCATCCGGGTCATCGCGATCGCCCCTGTCCACCTGCCCTAAAACCTTGTATTGCTTGCCCAGCTTATAAAAGTAACCTAACCTTCTGTCGCTATAAGCCAGTTCCAGCGCCTCGTTAATCTGGGCAACATTTACTCCCAGTTCGCTGGCGCGCATACGATCAATTTGAACGCGCAATTCCGGTTTATTAAATTTCAGGTCGGCATCCACCCCTTGCAAGATATTGCTCTTTTGGGCCTCCTCTAAAAATTTAGGAAGTACACTTTTTATTTTATCAAAATTATTGTTCTGAATTACAAACTGAACAGGCTGTCCGCCACGTCTGTTTACCGAAATGGTTTGTTCCTGCGTGGCAAAAGCCCTTCCCTGTGGGAAATGTCCCAGGTTCCGGTTTACCATATCTACTACATTCTGCTGCGATCGGTTGCGGTACTTAGGATCGGTCATCATTACGTTGATGAATCCGCTGTTTATAGCGCCTCCGCCAAAGCCTGGAGACGTCATGCTGATGAGCATAGTTCTTTCAGGAATAGAGTCCATAATAAACTGGTTCAGGCTGTCTATATATGAATCCATATAATCAAAACTGGCTCCTTCTGGTGCGGTAATGCTCATCCGAAATTGATTACGATCTTCTAAGGGCGCCAGTTCTGAAGGAATGCCTTTAAAAATAAAATAAATGATGCCTACGCAGCAGGCAACCAAAACAAAGGCGATCCACCTCAACTTCATGAAAGCGGCAAGACTGTTTTTATAGCCGTTTTCCATAGCACGAAAAAAGGGTTCTGTTTTTAGATAGAACCACGTATGCCCCGCACTTTTTCGGGTAAGTTTTACATTTAGCACGGGGGTTAAAGTAAGCGAAACGAATGCCGAGATAAGGACGGCTCCAGCCACTACAATTCCAAACTCCCTGAATAATCTGCCTACAAAACCTTCTAAAAATATGATGGGAAGAAATACGATGGCCAGCGTAATAGAAGTGGAAATGATGGCGAAATAAATTTCTTTGGAACCTTCCCTCGCTGCCTGGTGTATGGGCATGCCCGCTTCAAATTTCTTATAAATATTTTCCGTCATCACAATGCCATCATCCACCACAAGCCCTGTGGCCAGCACAATGGCAAGCAGGGTAAGCACGTTGATGGTGAAACCGAAAATGTACATGATAAAGAAAGCGCCTATCAGCGAAACCGGAATATCAAGCAAGGGACGCAGCGCAATAATCCAGTCGCGGAAAAATAAATAAATGATCAGGATAACAAGCGATAACGCAATCAACAGCGTTTCCTCCACTTCAGAAATGGAGCGTTTGATAAACTTTGTCTGGTCCATACCCACATCTAGTTTGAAATCTTCGGGCAGATCTTTTTTGAGGCTTTCTAGTCTTTTATAGAATTCATTTGAAATAGAAACGTAATTGGCTCCAGGTTGAGGAATTACCGCCAGCATAATCATGGGGACGCCACTTTCCTTCATTACCGATTCCACATTTTCTGGGCCAAGTACCACATCGGCCACGTCCATTAATTTAATATTGGCGCCATTGACGTTTTTTACGATCAGGTTTCTAAAATCTTCTTCTGTATATAATCTTCCAAAAGTTCTTACCGATAATTCTGTATTGTCGCCACTTATTTTCCCCGAGGGAAGTTCAACGCTCTGGGTTGCCAATGCTACCTGCACATCATCCGTAGTAAGATTGTAGGCGTTAAGTTTCTCCGGCTTAAACCAGATACGCATCGCGTATCTTTTTTCTCCCCAGATAGAAATGGAGCTGACGCCGGGAATAGTTTGCAGACGTTCTACAATATTGTTTTCGGCGTATTCATTTATTTCAAGCTGGTTGCGTTTATTACTTTGTACCGTCATGGCCAGGATGGGCTGGGCGCTGGCATCGGCTTTGGATACCACCGGCGGTGCGTCCACATCCTGGGGAAGGCTGCGCTGGGCTCTTGACACTTTATCTCTTACATCATTGGCAGCGGTTTCCAGGTCCACGCCTAATTCAAACTCCACGTTAATATTACTTCTTCCCTGGTTGCTGGACGAAGTAATATTTTTTACACCGGCAATACCATTGATGGCTTTTTCAAGCGGCTCTGTTATCTGCGATTCAATAATATCTGAATTAGCGCCTGAATAGGAAGTGCTTACCGAAATGTTGGGGGGATCAATGGCAGGATAATCTCTTACGCCTAAAAAAGTATATCCGATAATGCCAAACAGGATGATTACCAGGTTCATTACGATGGCAAATACAGGGCGCCGCAAACTTGTAAGAGAAATATTCACTGAGCTTTATTACTTTTTATAGGATGAAATTTGGACATTACTTCCGGGTTTTATGGCCAGCAACCCCGTGGTGATTACCGTGTCGCCAATAACAAGGCCTTGCA
>JBDSOE010000081.1:0-17314 GCA_039915005.1 Ginsengibacter sp. | reverse complement strand
ACCCGGAATTATCTAATGAACTGGAAGGAAAAATAAGGGCTAAGATTGCGGAAGGGGTTGTTGCTTAAAGTATTTTATTAGTTTCTGAATTGAAAACAGAATTTATTTTTATAGATGATTTTATAATGAAAAAAATAGCCAGTTGAGTAAATTGGCTATTTTTTTATTCATAATTTCTACTGATGAAATCCATAATCCTTCAAATTAAAAATCAGTTTTTCCCGAATTTTTATTTTCTAAAAAAATATTTTCAAAGAAAAATTCTTCTCAACAATTTAATAATAAAACAGTTTAACAATATCTATCACAATCCATATCGCTTACTTATTTCCAACATTTTCTCAATCGGCTTTTTAGAAGCAATACGTAATTGTTCATCCATAATAATCTGAGGCTCTTCGTACTCCATACACAAATACAATTTCTCCAGGGTATTAAGCTTCATAAATGGACAATCATTGCAGGCGCAGGCATTATCAGGTGGCGCCGGAATAAATGTTTTAAAAGGCGCTTGAATCTGCATCTGGTGAATAATTCCGGACTCGGTGGCCACTATAAATTCAGTAGCTGAATTTTCCTTTGTGTATTTTAAAAGAGAAGAAGTACTGCCAATAAAATCCGCCACCCTCAAAACTGGTTCTTCGCACTCAGGATGTGCTATTACCTTTGCTTTGGGATGTCTTATTTTTAATTTGGTTATTTTTTGAAGGCTGAATATCTCATGAACGATGCAGGCTCCATTCCAAAGAACCATGGGCCTCCCTGTTTTTTTTATCAGATAAGCACCCAGATTTTTGTCCGGCGCAAAAATTATTTTCTGATCTTTTGGATAACTTTCAATGATGGCCTGCGCATTGGAAGAAGTACAAATAACATCACTCAGCGCTTTCATTCCTGCCGAACAATTGATGTAAGTAATCACGACATGATCCGGATATTGATCCCTGAATTTTTTAAATTTATCAGCGGGCGCAGAGTCGGCCAACGAACAACCGGCTTTTAAATCGGGCAATAAAACTTTTTTATCAGGGTTTAAAATCTTTGCCGTTTCAGCCATAAAATGCACACCGGCAAACACGATAATATCGGCATCGGTGGACTGTGCTTTTTGTGCAAGCCCAAGGCTATCGCCAATATAATCGGCAACATCCTGAATATCTGGTTCCTGGTAATAGTGGGCAAGTACAATAGCATTTTTTTCTTTTTTTAAACGTTCAATTTCTGAGAAGAGGTCTAAGTTAACATCAATATCCAAATCAAGGAAACCTTTTTTTTCTAAATTGAGGCGGGCCGTTTCAATGTTAATATCTGCCATAGTATTTAGTATTAATACATTATTTATTTAAAGTCCTATTACTATTAGGGGTGTGCATTTGTGGAAAGATTCCATTTTCATTTTGATGCAAATTTAAAACTTCCTTCTTATCCACATCAATGCACATTTACTTAACACCGAAGTTTTAACAGAGGTATTCATTTACAGACCCTTTTTTAACATGGGTTAATAAAAATTCATCTTAATAAAAATATGCAACATTTATTTTTAAGACTTGTGAATTGGGTAAGCATAATTTGTTGTTTAGTTTTAAAGAAATTGAAATAGCGGCTAAAAGCACAAACTTGTTAATAGTTATAAAGGATCTGATTTTTGAAAAGATAGGGTTATCAACACAAAATGTAATTTTTGCACAAGGGCTGTGGATAGTGTATTTTGTATAATAAATAGAGGTGTAGCTTATATTTTAGATCTGCGGTTTTGTATCAAAAGAAAATTAATAAAATAAAATTATTGTTGAAGCCGCTTGTTGAAATTATTGTTTTCTACGGAATCTAAAATGGGCATTTGCAAATCTAAAATCCATAAAGAATGCCTGCCAAAGCGAATTTAGCGTGTTATCTACCCTTTGTTTCTATTCTATTTTACCCTATTTTTGCCGCCTTATTTCAAATTTTAAGAGAGTAACTAATATGTCAATTATTCAGACCATACGTGAGAAAGGCGCTGTTATTGTTATTGCAGCCATCGCAATAAGCCTTATTGGTTTTATATTAATGGATTCCGGTAGCAGGGGAGGCGGTGTCTTTGGTGGCGGCAATTCCAGTACACTCGGAGTGGTAAATGGTGAAGAGATTGGAATGCAGCAGTTCAATAAAAAAGTGGACGAAGTGGAACAGCAATACCCTAATGGCGGCAGCGGGCAGCGTAATCAAATTATGCAATCTGTGTGGGACCAAATGGTAGCAGAAAGAATTGTTGAAAAACAATTTAACAATTTGGGATTAACGTTTACGCCTAAAGAAATGAGCGCCATTATGTTTAGCCAGGACGCGCCACAGCAATTAAAGCAGGCATTTACTAATCAGCAAACCGGGCAGTATGATATAGAACAGGCGCAGCAATGGTGGGCACAAACCAAGAAAAATAAAAACGAAGAACAAAGGAATGCTATCATCTCACAGGTAATAGACCCCATGCGACTGAATAGTTTATATACCAAATATACTTCCATGATTTCCGGAAGCATCTATCAGCCAAAATGGCTTTCAAAACAACAGGCAGAAGAAACCAACAACTTCGCTGCTATTTCTTATGTAGCCGTTCCTTATAGCATAATAAGCGACAGTGCAGTAAAAGTAACTGACCAGGAAATTGAAAAGTACCTTGATAAAAATAAATTAAAATACAAGCAGGAAGCAGGGCGCATGATTTCTTACACAAGCTTCAGCGCAGCCGCAAACGCGCAGGACAGCGCACGCATCAGGCAATCGTTGATGGACCTGAAACCACAGTTTGTAGCGGATTCGAATGCAAAATTCTTTATGGGTAAAAATTCATCAGCCATACCTTTTTTTGATGCTTATACGCCACAATCTAAAATGCAAATGCCTGATAAAGATTCTATCATTTCCTTGCCTAATGGCGGCGTATTTGGCCCTTATGAAGATTCAAAAAATTATGTTCTGGCAAAAAAAATATCTACTAAAATTTTACCGGATAGCATTACCGCACGCCATATATTAATCGGGACCATTGACCCACAAACCCAGCAACCTATAATGGCCGATAGTACAGCAAAGAGACTGGCGGATAGTATAGCCATCGCTATTGCGGGCGGCGCCAATTTTGATCTTTTAGAAGAAAAATATTCCACTGACGAGGCGGCGAAAAAGGAAAAAGGAGTGATGACGTTTGACCTGGTAACTATACAGGGAGATGGGTTTGCAAAAGAATTTGGTGATTTTTTACTGAACGAAAAAGGAGAAACCAAAAAAGTGGTAAAGACACAATTTGGATATCATTACATAGAAATTCTGAATAAAAAGGATTTGCAACCTTCTTATAAAATTGCTTACCTCGCAAGGGAAATTGCCCCC
Organism: Ginsengibacter sp.; assembly: GCA_039915005.1. GTDB lineage: Bacteria > Bacteroidota > Bacteroidia > Chitinophagales > Chitinophagaceae > Ginsengibacter. Next base: position 13,939 of record JBDSOE010000081.1, on the reverse strand, counting down.
AGCGACGAAACTATAAATGCCGCAAACACGGCTGCTGTAAAACTTGCAGGTAATGCAAGAGATGTAAAAGCATTTAACGAATACATTTCTAAAAACGGATTAAATAAAGTGGATGTGCCTAATGTGGTAAAAGAAAATGATTTTCAATTAGGAGGATTGCAGGATGCGAGAACAATTATAAAATGGGCGTTTGAAGCAAAAGAAGGCGAAGTCTCTGAGCCGTTTACCGTTAAGGATGATTTTATTGTTGCTGTAGTTGACCGCCGTATAAAAGAAGGTGTTCCTGATGTAGTAACGGCACGGCCTATGGTGGAATCTATTATTAGAAATATAAAGAAGGCGGATGAAATTAAAAAGAAACTAAACAACCCGGCAACGCTTGAAGCGGCAGCCAAGGCATACAATTTACAGGTTTTAAATACCGGCGCGGATTCCACACTCACTTTTCAGGCACAGATAATAAATGGTGTGGGCAACGAGCCAAAAGTAGCCGGTGCGGCGTTTAATAAAACGTATCAAACAAAAGTTTCTCCTGCCATTGCTGGAAATACAGGGGTGTTTGTAATTAAAGTAAATAGCGTTGCTGCAAAAGCGCCTCTTTCTCCTGAAATGCTTGAGCACCAAAAGACGGCTGAAATAAACCGGCAGGTACAATCTGCGCTGGGCCAGTCTTTTAATGCTTTGAAAAAGATCGCGAAGATCAAAGACGAAAGAAGTAAATTCTTTTAAAGGTATTTTTGATGTATAATTTTTTGAATAAGCCATTGTAATGATGGCTTATTTTGTTTTTGGGTAAAATTGATATACGGGAATACTAATTTTACTTTTCGCTTGATTGCTTTCATTTTTTTCGGCCAGTAAAATTCATGAATCGCCCCGTTTTTTAAATTTGGTAACTTTACCTGTAAACTATAAAAACATGGAAGACATTATTATAAATAAAGTATCACAAAGCGCATTGCTTACACTGAACCTCGAAGCCTATTATCCGCAAGGCGAAATAGTAGTTTTTGATGTAAAAAAGTACTTGTTTATGGAGCTTATTTTGAAAGAAAAAGACTTTCGCGAAGCCTTAAAAAATATTGACTGGAGTATGTATCAAAATAAAAATGTGGGCATCACCTGTACCACGGATGCCATTATTCCTTTATGGGCTTATATGCTTGCCACTACTTACTTACAACCCTTTGCTAAAGAAGTTGTTTTTGGAAATGAAGAATCGGTATTCAATGTTATTTTTTTAAAGAACCTGTGGAAAATAGATGCAAAAGAGTATGAAGGAAAAAGAGTGGTAGTGAAAGGATGCGGGGATAAAAAAATTCCTGAGAGCGCGTATGTGGAAATTTCGAAAATGTTGCGGCCGGTGGCCAGGAGCATTATGTATGGAGAACCTTGCAGCACCGTGCCTATTTATAAGGCGCCAAAAATTATCTGACGGTCCCCGTCTGATAATTTTTGGTGGTCGTTGTCTTGCATTTATCAGACGGAGACCGTCAGATAAGGATACCGTCAGATAAAATTAAAACCACCCCCGTCTTCTGAATATCCATATCATCCAAACAGGAATGGCGAGCATTAAGCCGACGGCAATAAAAAAGCCATTGGGATTGTGTAACCAGGGAATCCTGTTAAAATTCATTCCGAAAATACCGCCAATAACCGTTGCGGGAGCCAGCAGGCAGGTAACTACGGCCATTACCTTCATTACTTCATTCATCCTTAAGTTTACATTGCTTAGATAGAGATCCTGCAGGTTTATCATCATATCGCGATAGTTTTCCGCCAGCTCATTTGCCTGTACAATGTGATCGTAAACGTCTTTAAAATATTTTTCTGTTCTTTCTTCAACGAGGTTGTTTTCGCTTCTAAGTATGCCATTGATAAGTTCGCGTACGGGCGAAATACTTCTTTTTAAAAACATCATTTCTTTGCGCAGGTAATTTATTTTTGCCAGCGTTCTGGTATCCGGCCGATGAGTAATATCATCCTCCAGGCCTTCAATCTTTTCTCCGAGTTTCTCCATAATCACAAAATAATTATCCACGATCATGTCTATTAAAGAATAGAACAAATAGTCAGCGCCACTCAGTCTTAATTTACTTCCCTGTGTTTTTAGTTTTTCGCGAACCGGATTAAAAACATCCCGGGAAGCATCTTCCTGGAAACTGATAACGAAATTGGCCCCAAGAATAATGCTTACCTGCTCGCTCTCTACAGAAAAGTTTTCCTTATTAAAATAGAGCATGTTTAATAAACTATAGAGCAGCCTGTTTAGTTCGTCCATTTTTGGCCGCTGGCCTATGCTTAAAATATCTTCTGCGATGAGGGGATGAACTCCGAAATGATCACAAATTTTTTCTACGTCCGTTTTTTTCAAACCATCAATGTTGATCCAACTGTTATTGGGTGTAGTTAAATATTTATAACAATCTTCCACCTTATCCACCGGCTCAAATTTTACTTCACCCACATTAAATTCATAAACAGAAATGAATACCTTCTCGGGTTCGTTTCGCGGTGCCGGCAATGTTGGGTTTACCTGTAATACCCTTTTAGTAAGTAATTCGTCGAAGGGATTCATCAATGACAAGAATCTTTTTTTTCTCATAACGAAATAAATTTCGGGCAAAAAAATGTTTGAAAAATAAGTGTATATAAAGATCGGAATTTATTTTATCAATTTTTTTTTGTGAACCGTGCGAGGTTTGGTGGTTGCTTCAACAAGTGGAAGATCACTTGTCCGTATATCGCGAAACATTTTCCAGTTGCCCGTTTCCAGTTTCCACAATACAATGTATTTTCCTTTGTCAAGTTGCTTATCATCACCATCCGATAGGAGGTAAGTTCCTTCCTCGGCAAGCAAGCTGCTGTCGCCCCATATCTTAATTGTTTTTAGCTCAAAACTTTTGATGCCTTCATTCATTTCTTCAGATATAAAGTGTTTGATATCATCTCTTCCTTCTATAGTGGGGGCGCCGGCGGCCATAATTTTTGCATGAGTGGTATAGCAGTTGGAAACTTCTGTAGAATCACTGTTCTCAAAAGATTTCATAAATAACCGGTTGCTTTGTTTTATGGAAGCCTCACCTTGTTTGATATCAAAGGCGGCGGCGGATCTTTCTATATCCAGCTTGTCATTTTCATTACAGGACCCTACAATAAAACAGGCAAGGATTAAGAGGAAATTTCCGGATAATAGCTTCTTCATTTCAATAAGATATTTAAGATTTGGGGCAAACTTTTCTTTTTAAAAAAGAAATTTTATCACACGGGTGACGCGTAATAGTGTTATAGGTTGCCGGCAAATAAAGGTAAAAGGAACAGTCCTAAAAATTATAATAAATTTTTCGCTTTTTCCAGATCGTCAGGAGTGTCAATAGATACAGGGGTTTGATCAATAAGAATCATTTTAATCTTTACTCCGTTTTCAAGATAACGCAGTTGTTCCAGTTTTTCTATTGCCTCAAGAGGTGATATTTCCCAGCGGGTAAAATTCATCAGCGTGTTTTTCCGGAAGGCATAAATACCTATGTGCTTATAATAAACCGGATTGATATTTTTATCGCGGTGAAAAGGAATTACACTTCTTGAAAAAAGCAATGCGTTATTATTTTTATCTACCACCACTTTTACGTGGTTGGGATTTAATATCTCTTCTTCGCCGTTTATTTCATACATCAACGAAGCCACCTGTACGTTTTGATGCGGATCATTTTCAAAAGTGCTTAATAGATTTTGCAATAATTCCTTCTTCACAAAAGGCTCATCTCCCTGTACGTTTACAATGATGGCTGCGTCAATCTCCGAGGCGGCTTCAGCAATGCGGTCGCTTCCGCTTTCATGTTCTTTCCTGCTCATAACGGCATGGCCCCCGTTGTGTATTATTTCATTTAAAATAGTTTCATTATCGGTTACCACTATCACTTCGTCAAACAATAAGGTGGCCACCGTATTTTCATAAGTATGCCGGATGATGGTTTTATTGCCAAGCATTTGCATCAGTTTCCCGGGAAAGCGGGTGGCTGCATAACGGGCAGGTATAAGCGCTATTTTTTTCATTCAATAATAAAAAATTTAATTCAGTTCTTCTTCTTCGCAAATGATAGAATTATGAAATGGTTCTGGCAAAGTGTGGCTTTCATATTTACAGGTACTGCATTGATAAACATTTTCGGCTGACAGGGCATAGTTGGAAAATATCCAGCTAAGAATGGCGGTTAGCGTATTGGCGGTAGTTTTCTTAGGAACTAATTCAATAGTATTGTTTCCGCACTTTGGGCAAACCGCACTCTTCCGGTATTCTTCATCAAATTGATTTAACAATACAGACACTTCCTGTTCGTCTTTTCTTTTGACTACTAATTTTATTCCACCGACACCATTAGAGAGAAAGGGCGCTACCGTTACCATAAATTCATCTTTAAGGTAGCATTCTATACCGGCGCTTCTTAGTTTCGTTAATAGAATTTGGGCGGAGAAATAATTTTGAAAAGTCCGTATGGTTATTAAATCCATAGTGAGTTCTTGTAAATCTTTTTAAGTAAGAAATCGTTTCATTAAAAATACGCAAAAATGTCTGGAGCAAAAGCAAAAGGCAATTCACGGAGAATTGCCTTTTAATTATTTAAGAAAATAAAATTAATTATTAAGCATCAGTGGCATCACCAACATTAGTAGTTCTTCGTTCTCTACCTTTTCGGTTGGTTTTATAATGCCGGCTTTCGTTGGCGTGCTTAACTCAACCACTACTTCACTTGTGTCGGCGGCGCCTAACATTTCAATTAAAAATTTTGCATTAAAAGCAATTTGAAGGTCTTCGCCATCGTACTGGCAGTTCATCCGCTCATTTCCTTCAAAGCTAAAGTCCACGTCCTGCGCCGCCAGCTGCAATTGGGTGCCGGAAATGGTCAACGCTACCTGGTTGGTACTTTTATTACTGAACACACTTACACGCCGGAGTGCATTTTGAAAATCATTTTTGTTAACCGTTAGTTTGTAGGGATTGTCCGTGGGAATCACCACTTTATAGTCTGGGAACCGCGCATCTATCAGTCGGCAAACCATTTCTGTCCCGCCGAGTTTTACAAATAAATGATTGGCATTGTAAGAAATATTAAGTGCTTCATCCGACGAGGGAAGAACATTTTTTAAAAGTCCCAATGGTTTTTTGGGAACAATAAAAGAAGAAGTTTCCGGACACTCCACATCCAGCCTTGAAAAACGAACCAGCCGATGGGCATCGGTAGCCACGCTGGTAATTCCTTTATCAGAAAGCTCAAAGTAAACGCCTGTCATTGCCGGTCTCAGGTCATCATTGCTTACTGCAAAAAGACATTTATTAATAGCAGTGAGCAATGCAGAAGAAGGCATGGAAAACGAACTGGCGTCTTCTGCCGGAGGTTCTTTAGGAAAATTATCAGGGTTTTCACCCATCACTTTATACTTTCCGTTATCGCTGGTAATTTCTACCGCATAGTTTTTATCAACATTAAAAGTGAGGGGTTGTTCCGAAATATTTTTAAGAGATTCTAAAAGAATTTTTGCCGGAATACAAACTTTACCACTATCCTGGGCCTTTATTTCCATGTGAATTTTCATTACGGTTTCCAGATCCGTGGCCACTATGGTTAGTTTATCTTTTTCAATTTCAAAAAGAAAATCTTCAAGAATGGGTAAAACCGTATTGGCATTGATAACGCCGCTTATTTGCTGAAGGTGTTTTAATAATTGTGTGGAGGAAACGATGAACTTCATAAAAAATGTTTGTTGCCAAAGATAAAAGATTCAGTTTAATGAAAAATAAATAAAAAGGATATTTGCCCTTAAGCCCGGGAAAAAGAGGAAGCCTTTAGTTTTTAAGAAGAAGGCTTTTAAATGTTTAACCTTAATTTCGTAACAATAAAAAATGTATGGATATTAAAAATCAAAAAATAGCGCTGCTTGTGGATGGCGATAATGCACAGGCCAAAGTAATGGATCTCATTCTGGAAGAAGCTTCCAAATATGGAAAGGTTACGATACGCAGGGTTTATGGCGACTGGACTACACAACACATGAACCACTGGAAAGGTTTGTTGAATGAAATGGCGTTTAATCCGATTCAGAAATTCTCCTATACCACCGGAAAAAATTCAACAGATAGCGCATTGATAATTGATGCGATGGATATTTTGCATGCCAAACTGGTAGATGGATTTTGTATTGTTTCCAGCGACAGCGATTATACAGGGCTTGCAAAACGCATAAGGGAATCTGGAATTTTTGTAATGGGAATTGGTGAACAGAAAACGCCAAACGCCTTTGTAAAATCGTGCGAAATTTTTACTTATGTGGAAAACCTTGAGCCAAAAGCCGAAGTACCAGAAAAAAAAGAAGCGGTAAAAAAACAAAAAGAAAAATCATCGCTTAGCATGAAGCTTGTCAACAAAGCGTATGACATGAGCATTAATGAAAGTAACGAAGCATACATTTCCACATTGGGAATTAATATAAGAAAACTGGATCCCAGTTTTGATGTGCGTACGTATGGTTGTAAAACGCTTACCCAGTTTTTTTCAAAGCTACCTGGTTTTGTAATTGTGGATAATCTTATAAATGGATTGAACAATCCTTTGATAAAAAGGAAATAGGCTTGCCTGACCTCAAAAGGAGGGTTCTAAGAAAAATATAAATCTCAAAATATTTGTTGCTTACAATTAATGGCTTTTAGAAAGGACTTTCTTTTCCGGAACGGGGGCATTGTCTTTCCAGTCCCACAAATACCTGCATGCGTAAGTTCGGTATGGGCTCCATTTGGAAGAAATGGTTTCCATTTTTTTTTGCAATAATTTCTTGTCGGTTTCTTTCAGGTTATAGAGTTTAATAACGCTCTGTTTTAAACCGAGATCATCAAAAGCAAAGACATCTTCACGGCCAAGTGTAAACATCAGAATCATTTCAACGGTCCATTTGCCTACGCCTTTTATTTGGGTAAGCAGATAAATCACTTCCTCGTTTTTCATGGTATGCAGGCTGGCATCGGTAATTTTATTTTCTATAAAAAACCGGCAAACATTATGTACGTAGCTGGCTTTGGCATTTGAAAAACCAATGCTGCGGAACACTTCCACTGGAGTTTGTAAAATTTGTTTTGCAGAAGGCTCTTTGCCTTTATACAGGTCTATGAAACGATGGTATAAAACCCTGGCAACTGTGGTACTTAATTGCTGGCTCAAAATGGAAGAACACAAACGCAGGTAAATCTTGTTTCTTTTTTCCAAAGTAAACGGGGCTTGCGATTCGATTAATTTTTTTAATTTTTTGTCTTTTGAAAGATGGGTAATGTGATTCATTTTTAGCATTAACTTTTGCAAAAATTATTTCTCAGTTTTGGAAAGGGTTAAAATCTTTTCGCTTTTTAAAATACCGGAATAACGATCAAAAATTTATATGGTAATAAACCATCCAACCAAAAATTCAATCGATCATTTACTCATTTCCTACTCCAACTCATTTGCCCGTCTTTTTCATCTTTCATTTCTATTCCCAGCTCGACCAAATGTTTCCTTATCGTATCTGAGGTTAAAAAATCTTTTTTAGACTTTGCCTCTTTGCGGATTTTTATCAAAAGATCCATTACGCCATTGAATTGGTCACTGGTTTCCTCTTCCTCTTTTAAACCCAAAATCTGTTCAAGGTAAATGTCAAAATTCTCTTTCATACGGCGAAGCGTAAACGCAGTAATTGCTTCGGAAAAAATTAATCCATCTTTTATAGAATTAATAACGGGAACGATCTCGAATAGGTTGGCAAGTACTTTTGCTGTATTAAAATCGTCGTTGATAAATTCTTCAAGTTCTGCAATCTGTCTATTTATCTTTTCGTCCAGATCCTTGTCCCCTGCGGGTTGGACATCCTTTCTCTCTGGAAAATCCTTCAGTGTTTCATGAGCTTCCCATAATTTTTTCAATCCCTTTTCTGATGCCACCAATGCTTCGCTGCTGAAATCGAGCGTACTGCGGTAGTGAGTTTGTAAAATAAAAAAACGAATCGTCATCGGGGAAAAAGCCTGAGAAAGTAAGGGATGGTTGCCGCTAAACATTTCGGTTAGCTTGATAACATTGTTATAACTCTTCCCCATTTTCTTCCCGTTGATGGTAATCATGTTATTGTGCATCCAGTATTTTACCGGTGACGCATTATTGCAAATGGTGCTTTGCGCGATCTCACTTTCATGATGCGGAAACATAAGATCCATTCCACCACCATGAATATCAAAATGGGCGCCGAGGTATTTGGTTGCCATAGCGGAGCATTCTATATGCCAACCGGGAAAACCATCTCCCCACGGGCTTTTCCAGCGCATAATGTGTTTGGGTGGCGCAGATTTCCATAAGGCAAAATCGGCTTTGTTTCTCTTTTCATCCTGGCCTTCCAGTTCGCGTGTGGTTTCTAAAAGATCATCTATTACCCTGCCGCTGAGGGCTCCGTAATTGTGTGTGTCAGCATATTTTTTTACATCAAAATAAACGGAGCCGTTTGTTTCATAAGCATAACCGACGTCAATTAATTTTTCAATCATGCTTATTTGTTCCACGATATGGCCCGTGGCAGTAGGCTCTATGTTGGGGTCAAGCGTATTAAATTTTCTGAAAGCCCAGTGAAAAAGATTGGTGTATTTATGAACCAGTTCCATTGGCTCCAGTTTTTCCAATAGTGCCTTGGTAGAAATTTTATCTTCTGCCTCCCGTCCTTCTTCTTCAAAATGGCCCGCATCGGTAATGTTGCGTACATACCGCACTTTATAACCAAGAAATAAAAGGTACCGGTAAACCACATCAAAAGTAATATAAGGCCTTGCATGGCCGAGGTGACTTTCGCCGCTTACTGTAGGACCGCATACATACATTCCCACATGGGGCGGATTGATTGGTACAAACTCTTCTTTTTGTCTGGTAAGAGAATTAAAAACTTTGAGCGGCATAAAAAATTATATTAAATATACTATTCCGAAATTGTCCAAAGATATTCTACCTTTTACAATCCTGTTTCTATTTAAAAAAAATTATCAACGATAAGCGGTATTGATTTTCATATCGGCAATGATAGGAAAATGATCGCTAAGTAATTTTTTCACGCGTGTAAATTGCGTAATGTGGAAACTTTTATCGGCGAAAATATTATCTATCCGAAGCGTGGGAGAGATGGAACTAAAAGTGCGTGAAATGCCGGAACCCTTTTGCACAAAGGCGTTTTGAAGGCCTTCGCCGATGGTTTCGTAAGCGTAAGAGCCGGGCACATCATTAAAATCGCCGCAAAGAATAATGGGATAAGGGCTGTGGTTCATTTCATCTTTAATAAAAAAAGCCTGCGAGGCTCTTTTAATAATACCGGTTTTAATTTTTGAAATAACATTTTTTGATTCAGAAGCGGCATCGCTTTCAATGCGTCCTTTATCAAGATAATCCCGGTTTTCTTTTGAAAATTTTAATGACTGCAGATGCACATTAAATATCCTTAAAGTATCGCCATACGCAATGATATCTGTAAATTGAAAAGTAGAATTATAATCGTCAGGGTTGTTTACAACGGTTTGTTTTCTGATGATGGGAAACTTAGAAAAAATCAGAATTCCAAAATGATGATGCTGGTCAAAATCAGCCTTTAGCCGGTAAGAGTATAAGTAATCTTTAAACTGTAAAGCATTAAAAATATCCGGAAGATAATTGATTGCTTCTTTATTTTCTCCGGCTACCACCTCCTGAAAACAGGCTATATCAGGATCGTATTTATTAATCAAGTCAAACATCTGCTGCTTTATTTCAGGATGTTCTTTGTGGTTAAGAATATTAAACAGTTCTACATTCCAGCTCATAATGCGGATGTTTTTCGCCTGTTTTTCAAGAGTAAATGAAGGAGAAAAATTGAGCGGAAAAATATTTTTAACCGCATGCAGCGATACCATAATTATCAATAGGGAAACAAGGCACCAGAAAGGTTTTACCAATAGCCAAAACAATAGAAACAGTATCAAAAAAAGCAGGAGATATGGGAGCAATAAAGTAAACAGGCTTAAAAACCACCAATCTTGTGGATTGAAATATTTGGCATTGGCACCGGCCAGAAATAAAATGCCAATAGCAATATTTGAAAGAATAAATATTTTTTTTGTAAACCTGCGAAGGAAAGGTTTTTCCATTTACAGCAATTCGTTTTGAGATGATCAGGTATAAAAAGAAAGAGTTTAAAAATCAGTTTCACGGGCTTTTTTCAAAATATTTTTTTCTTCTTCCGTCAAATGTTCAAAGCCCTTCTGGTTGATCTTGTCCAGGATTTGGTCTATCCGTTGTTGGGTAACCACTGGTTTTTTAAAATAAGGTTTTCTTCCGCCCGTGTTATAAAAAATCTTATCCTTTGTCATTTGACGGGGAGATGTTTTTTTCTCGGGGTTAAAAAGATTGATGAACCAATAATACACATCATTCATCCACACACTCCAGTCGTATCCCTTTTTAAAACTTACGATAAATAAATAACCCATCAGCCCGCCTCCCAAATGCGCCAAATGGTGCGCCGTGCCTCCGCTTCCTGCAAAATCAATAACGACATATAAAAGGGTAAGTATCCAAAGAGGAATACCTCCATTCAACATTCTGAACAAACGGAAATTAGGAGCAAGTGCCGTGGTGGCTACTGCTACGGCCATGATAGAAGCATTGCCTCCCAGCATGGTCGAATATTCAATTTCATTTTTTAATGCAGGAACGGCATAGCTGACGGCAATAAAAACCACAGAGCCCACCAGGCCGCCATACAGGTAAATGGGAATAATTTTTTTATTACCGGAAAGGGTTTGCAAAATGGAGCCGAATGCCCAAAGCCAGAGCATATTTACCAAAGTGTAAATAACGCCGGTATGCACAAACATATAGCTAAGTATTGTCCAGGGCATCACCGCCAGCGTATTCAGTTTGGCAGGTAATATAAACCACTTTAGTATTTCGTACCGGAATGCAGAATCAGAAGATTGTGTCATGTAGTAAATGACCTGTATAAGCCCAAGGGAAATGAAGACCATGACATTGATGGCAACAAGCGCCATCAGCGCATTATTATCATCGCCGAGGGTTATTCTTTTTAACCGCTTATCCAAATATCTTTCTGATTCTCCCATGCTTCTCTGATTAAAAATCTACAAAGTAAAATTACCGAATTACCCGCAGTTAAAAGGCCCGATAAAAAATTAGTACCAATTTTTCTTATTGGTTTTGCCCCAGAGTATTACTAAAATGAATCCCATAACGAGGCCACCGAGATGGGCAAAATGAGCTACATTATCTCCGGCTCCCGAGAAACCGCCAAAAATATCTATTGCCGCATAAATGGCTGCGAGGTATTTGGCTTTTATAGGAAAAGGAATGGGTAAAATATAAAATTGAATATTAGGATACGTATAAGCAAAAGCGGCAAGCAGGCCCATAACGGCTCCGGAAGCGCCGATGGCTGCGCCCTGTGGAACCAAAAACATTTGTGCCAGGGCCGCGGAAAGTCCACATACAAGGTAGAATATCAAAAACTTTTTTGGGCCCCAGTTTCTTTCTAAAACAGCGCCAAATAACCATAAAGCGTACATATTAAAAAGGATGTGAAAAAATCCGGCGTGTGCAAACATGTGAGTAACCAACTGGTACGGCTTAAAAAGACCTGTGTCAATAGAATATAGGGCCAACCGGTTGGTGAGCCAGGAAGTTTGCCCATCTGTTTTATCAAATACAAGCTGGGCAACAAATACAATTGCATTAATGATAATAAGATTCAGAACTACGGGTGTTGTTGACTGCGAAGGCCGGTAACTGTTGAATGCCATTCAATAAAATTTAGGGTGCAATTTCGGAAATTGTTTTGTTAATAAATAATTAGCCCGATATAAAACGTTATTTCAAAAGCCTTATTCTAAAAATGATATTCTTGAATGAAGAATTAGCGTGAATTGGATCAGGCGCAGCGGCAATGACCCGTCTTATTTTATTTTAGAGACCAGGATGAAATCAGGGAGTAGGATAAAGGTGGTTCATGGCGTAGCACATCCGTGTTTTGGCACAGATGTTTCAATTAGTTTTTTTAATTAATCTTAATTATTCCACTATTTCTGAATTTTTTCAAGTCCTTTCTTTAGTTCGTCTGCATTCATTACAGGGCTAAATTCTACTTTAGCATTCAGGCCTAAAAAAAAGGGCTCGGCAATGGAAGGGATGTCAGAGGGGTCTTTGAGATCGAATACCATAAAGGCGGAACGGCAGCCTTCATTCGTCAGAAAATAACTTGCTTCCGGTTGAATTTTTTCCATAACCTCCTGAATGATTTTGCCTAAAGTGCCATCCAAAAGAGCCTTATTGGATGCAGCTACTTCGCTGGTAACTCTTAATAAAGTGCGCATGGTTATATGTTTAGATTGTAAATAAATACTGTAATAAAAAAATCAAAACAATGGAATCAAAGCGAGGTGAGGCTCTGCTTCAAAAGCAGATAATTTAAAATGAAATGAAAATAATCTCAAAAGGAAAAGATACCAAACTAACGTTAAGTAAATTTTTTAAAAATTGTTGTAATAAAAAAATTATTCATGTCCAGAAAATAAAGAAATAACAAATCTGTGATATTTGTGTGAGGTTAAAAAATAAAGCATCAAGAGATAGTATAAGTTCTGTGAAAATTACCATGGATGTATGGTTGAAGAATCATTCTATAAAAGATAACAACGATTATATAAATGTTTGGTATAAAGAGATTGATACCTACAAATCGGGTGGAATTGATTCAGCTAATTTTGAAGATGATAATCTTGTAAAAGGCGGAATAATTGTTTGGTACTCCTCGCATAAACAACATCTGAAATAAGTGTATTGTGAACCAAAATCGGGTTGTTGGTTTAACTACCCGATTATTTTATGACTTTATACAGGCTTGTCTTTTTTCGGGCAAAAGGTGCCTGGTCGTATATTTCATCAAATTTTTATACTATTCATTAGTAAGGTGGAGAAAATAAAAGGATGGCTTAAATAGTAAACTATCCATCTTCCCCCTCATCATCTTTTTCTGATGCGTAGGGACGTAGAAATAATCAATGAATATTTTTCACGATCAATGAGCCACTTTTATATACCCCCAGCCATCCCGCTGCTTTGAAATGATTTCATAAATTCCATCGGGAACCGTTCCCACGCCGGGTAGTAACTGGCTTTCATCAATATTTTGCCGCTTCATTGACATAGCGCATACTTTAAAAGAAACATCTTTTTGTGAAGACAATCGCGCAACCTCTTCAGACCGGTTTGATACACCATTGGTTACCAAACTGATTCCCTGACCATAAATTACGGCTTCCAGTTTTGCTTCAGGATTATATTGTTTAATCAAACTCATTTCGCGTAGCAGCGTTTGCTGGTTGATAGTGTCTTTACTGGTAAAATCGAACACGACTTTATAATCTGCTTCCTGTGCTTTGCCTAATGTGGCAAACAGTATAAGCACCAAAGCGAAAGTTATTTTTTTCATGATTACTATTTTTAAATGAAAGAAATTTATTACCATTTATTTTTTCACAAAGTTCTTTTTTGCATCATTATTTTTTGTTTGAACAATAGCCTGATAAGGCCCATATTTATGCTGGCTTTCCGAAAAGCTATCTGAGTAAGGACCCGCAGGATAATCGAAGGGCTTGGTAGAAATATCCGGCCAATCCATTTTCAAATTTTTTATGGGCCGTGGTTGTGAGTTTACAAAAGCCGCCACGTCCCACGCTTGCTCATTGGTTAATTGGGCGTTTTTATAAGTGGCTCCAAAAGGCATATTGTTTTTGATGTAGCCCGCAAATCTTGAAATTTGATAAATACCCGCGCCTGTATTATAACTATTTGTGCCCCACAACGGAGGATATACATATTCTTTATGACCCTTTCCC
>JBDSOE010000263.1:0-7989 GCA_039915005.1 Ginsengibacter sp. | reverse complement strand
CATTTAACAAGGCTTCGTATTTGAAGTGGGACGCATGCAGTCTTCTAAGAATTAAACTGTTTGGCAATGAATTTCGATACAGTTGAAGGGCTTACTATTAAACCTCCTGTTTTATTTTATCCTTGAAAATCCAAAATTCCATTTTAGATTTTCAAGGGATGCTAAAACAATCTCCCCTGCTCCCCTGGCCTTCTAAAATCCTTCACATTCAATTCCCATCTGCCTTCATTCATCCCATATAATTTCCCATATTTTTTATATTGTTGATTTACTAAATCGGCAATACTTCCTTCGCCTCTCATGCGCAATCCCCAGCGGCTGTCGTTTACTTTTCCATCATGACTTGCTTCTATCAAATGCCATACTTTATCGGCGCGGTCAGGGAAATTTTTATACAACCAATCATGAAATAAAAGCTTGATTGCTCCATTCAAACGGATGAAAGTGTAGGCTGTAAACTTTGCCCCCACATCACTGGCTTCTTTCATGATTCTTTGCATTTCATGTTCGTTGAGGCCGGGAATCATAGGCCCCATCATTACACCTGTGTGTACGCCGGCATTACTTAATTCCTCGATCACTTTTAATCTTTGTTTGGCCGTAGCGGTTCTTGGTTCCATTACTCTTCGCAGATCTTCGTTAAAGGATGTGATGGAAACAATAGCAGACACCAGTTTTTTTTTAGCCATTTCCTGGAGTATATCTTTATCTTTTATGATCCACGAATTTTTTGTTAGAATTCCTACCGGATGATTAAATTCATTGCATACTTCAAGCAGGCCGCGTGTTAATCTATACTTCTGTTCTGCCGGCTGGTAACAATCCGTATTTCCACTTAGCATGATTGGATGAGGATCCCATTTTGGATGCATCAACGTTTTACGAAGCATTTGCGGCGCATTTATTTTTACAATAATTTTTCTTTCAAAATCAAGGCCTGCACTGTAACCCCAGTATTCATGCACGTTCCGGGCATAGCAATAAATGCATCCATGTTCGCAACAGGCATAAGGATTCATGCTGTACATCATACCGAGATCGGGGCTGTCCACTTTGTTTACAATACTTTTTACCTGCTGCTCTATATATTGAGTTCCTGTATTTGGCACTTCCCAATCATCAATCGCCTCAATTTCTTCTTTTGATTCATGATTTTTCAGAAACCGGTTTTGTGTATTGAATTGCGCGCCACGTCCGGATAAATATTGTTCTTCTTCATCCTTTTTTTGAGGATTAACTTTGAAATGATCTTGTTTTAATTGTTGATTATTCATAAGGAAATGTTTTTTTAAATCCCATAAGGATTCAAAAAGGATAAATAAAATGGCTACATAAATAATTCACCTTGTTTGGTATTCACTGGCAAATTCATAAATTCAAATCGTTGTACAATTCGATACTTCTCAGTCTTATGGTCACGGTCAGGCTGAGATACTAATGCTCTTTTTAACAGCAACATTCCATCTGCAATAAAACGTCCTGTAAAATGACGATGACTGTATTCAAGCCATGCTTTTTCATATTGCCAGGGCAACAATTTTCTTGCAACAGTCAGGTAAGGATCATTAATGAAATGAGGTTTATTGTATTTATTCAATGTCATCAATTGTTGTGATGGCCTTAATGCTTTTCCTAAATTCTGAACCTGTTGTTTGGATTCTACATTTATAAATAGGGTATGGCTTGGGAAACTGCCATAATCTTTTAAATCAACTTTAAATGGTTTATAACCCGCAGCTATTGTATTTAAACGGGTTACCAATCGTTCTTCCATTATTTCAAACTGAATAAAGTTTACGAGTGTAATATGAGGTTTGGAATTCAATGCAACAGTTGCTTTATACTTCTCGGAAAATTCTTTTTTTACCTGCATGAGTTTATCACGCAGATCCTCGTTGGGATTTAATACGAGCAGGTATTCGTTGTACCTATATCCTGGAATTTTTATTAACGAGTGAGTGTTCATAATCCAAAATTAATTTTCTTGTTAATAATTTTAGTATAAATTTACTAAATATTATAGCAACCAGATAAAATATTTTATGACTGATCATTTTTATTCCCCAAAATATGAGGGAACCAGGGAGTTTACCCAACAGGATATACGTACAGCCAATGCCTCTGGCTTTGGCGCAGCCGCAGACGATTATATTGAACGCGGCATTGATCTCAATGAGGAGCTGATTCGTAACAAGCCCGCTACTTTTTTTATGCGGGTAAGCAGCGATGCCATGCAGGAATCCTGGATTTATAAGGGAGACGTCGTTATTGTTGATCGTTCCTTAAAAGCAGCCAATGGCAAAATAATTATTGCGGTACTCAATGGCGATATGCTGATACGCCGTTTTGAAAAAAACAAAAACTCCATCAGGCTAGTGGCCGATATGAATAGGTTGGCAACCATAAATATTGATGCTTCGTGTGAAGATTTTGCAGTGTGGGGAGTAGTTACTTACGTGATCCATAAACCGTAAAACCCCTAACCTCTAAAGGGGAATAATAAAATCCGCTATGAATCATAACTTCCAAACAAATAGGATTGCACAAAAAATCTCTCTTCCGAAAAACAGGATGGTGGCGATTGTTGATTGTAATAGTTTTTATTGCTCCTGCGAAAGGGTTTTTCGCCCTGATCTTCATAATAAGCCGGTAGTAGTATTGAGCAATAATGATGGTTGTATTATTTCGCGAAGCGATGAAGCAAAAGTGTTGGGCGTGGAAATGGCCGGCCCCTATTTTAAAGCGAAACATCTAATTGAAAAACATGGCGTAGCCACTTTTTCATCTAATTATAATTTGTATGGCGATATGAGCCGGCGCGTAATGGATACTTTGAAAATGCTGGTGGGTAAAGAAAACGTGGAAGTATATTCTGTGGATGAATCCTTTTTAGACGTGAGTGATATTGATGAAAAATATTTTGATGAATATGCTCTGCATATAAGAGAAGTTGTGGAACAATGGACGGGTGTTTCTGTTTCAGTGGGTATTGCCCCCACTAAAACGCTGGCAAAGATTGCGAATCATCTTGCTAAAGACAATAAGGCCGCCACAAAATGTGTTTCTGCTCTTACAGAAGAAGCGGATATAAGAAGAGTATTGAAGAAGACTCATGTGAAAGAAATTTGGGGAGTGGGAAGAGCCTACGCTGAAAAACTGGTGGGATGGGGAATCACCAGCGCATGGGAATTGCGCAATATGCCGGAAGAATGGGCACACAAGCACATGGGCGGCGTAGTAGGCGCAAGACTTATAAATGAATTAAAAGGGGTTCCCTGTATTGAAATGGCAGAGGAACTGGTAACAAAAAAAATGATAGCCACTACCCGCATGTTTGGGAAAAACGTTTCCAACCTCAGTGATATAAAAGAAGCATTGGCAACCTACGCTTCAAGGGCGGCAGAAAAACTAAGAAGGCAAAACAGCGCGGCTTCTGTAATACATATTTTTATGGTGGCCAGGGAAGAAAATCATTCCGTAAATTTTAGCCACGGGGCCGCCATCAGCGCACATGCTACCTTGCCTGTGGCCACCTCTATTACCAATGAATTAATTACCCCCGCTATGCAATTGGCAGAACAGATCTTTAAACCCGGGCAACAATACAAAAAAGCCGGCGTGATGTTAAGCGGCATCGTACCTGATACTTCCATTCAAAGTAATTTGTTTGTGCCCGCATCAGAAAATAATAAACGCTTTTTAATGAATACGCTTGATAATATCAACTTCAGTATGAGAGACGATGTAATAAAATTCGCATCGTCCGGCATTAATACCGATTGGAAAATGAGGCGTGAATTCCGCTCGCCAAGATATACCTCAAGATGGAATGAATTGAGGAAAGTGGAGTAAATTTTTTTATCGCACGAATGGTAAAAATTTTTGCCATGGAGAAATATCCAAAGTCTCCAGGGAAAAGTAGTAAGAAAACTGCCTTAGAAAATCTGTGAAAAACGATTTATAAAAGCGATGTTATCCACGCCGGAAATCAATTCATCTGAAAGTTAGGATTGCTATGCAGCGATTCATCTTCATGCAATTTCAATTCCCATTTCCAGGCGGTGGCCATCATTTCATCTAAAGAATATTTAGGGTCCCAATGAAGTTTTTCTTTTGCCAGCGAATTGTTGGCATAGATGGCCATAATGTCGCCGGGCCTGCGCGGACCTATTTTATAATTGAGTTTTTTGCCGCTTACCTTTTCAAAAGCATGAATGGCTTCCAGAACGGAAACACCATTTCCGGTTCCAAGATTATATACTTCGCATTTGTCTGCATTCTTGCTTTCTAATAAATGCTGTAATGCAAGAGTGTGTGCATGGGCAATATCACACACGTGAACGTAATCGCGGATGCACGAGCCGTCTCTTGTAGGATAATCATCGCCATAAACCGTAACCTGTGGCAATTTTCCAATGCCCGTTTGGGTAATAGCAGGAACAAGATTTTCCGGTTTCCCTACTGGCAACTCGCCTATAACTGCGGTTGGATGCGCACCCACCGGGTTAAAGTATCTTAATAACACGCTTTGCATTTCTATGGAAGCGGTTACGTCTTTTACTATTTGCTCGCCCATTTGTTTGGTGGCGCCATAGGGCGATTCAGAAGGTTGTATGGGAGTTTCTTCCGTTACGGGTATTTTATCGGGGCTGCCATAGACGGTGCATGATGAAGAAAAAATAAAATGCGGTACATTAAATTCTGAAGCGCATTTTAAAATATTTATCAGTGAAAATAAATTATTTTCAAAATACAGTAATGGCTTTTTCACCGATTCGCCAACGGCTTTGTAAGCGGCGAAATGTATGATGCCCTTTATATCTGTATTCTCCTGGAAGATGGCGTAGGTATCGTCAAAATTGCCAAGATCCACCTTGTAATTTTTAACGGCGACGCCTGTTATTTTTTTAACCCCACTAAGCAAGGTGTCAGTGGATCTTGAATTATTATCTACACAAATCGGGTCAAATCCGTTTTCGATAAGATCCACAATGGTGTGTGCGCCAATGTAGCCGCAGCCGCCGGTAACTAATATTTTGTTCATGTTTACAAAGTAACTAAATACTTCTGTACTTATAACTGCCCCCGGAAAATATGGATGTATTTAATTTGCGTTCCAAATTAAAAGGTCGAATTGCATCCGGAAAAGATTATATGAAAAGATGTACGACATAGTAAACGCCGCCGGCTAGCAGCGCACTTATTGGAATGGTGATGATCCATGCCCATAAAAGATTTACAGTAATGCCCCATCGAACCGCCGATAACCTTTTGGTGGCTCCCACGCCAATGATGGAGCCTGCAATAGTGTGGGTGCTGCTCACCGGAATCTTCAACGCTTCCGTAACAAATAGAGTGATGGCGCCCGCGGTTTCTGCGGCCACGCCTTCAAAGGGAGTAACTTTTGTAATTTTTGTTCCCATGGTTTTAATGATCTTCCATCCGCCGCTTAAGGTGCCCAATGCAATGGCGGAGTAGCAGGATATTGGAACCCATACCGGCATTTGATCAAAAGTTTGGATAGTGCCATGAGCAATTAAAGCAGCGGTAATAATACCCATTACTTTTTGTGCATCGTTTCCCCCATGCCCCAAACTAAAGGCCGCCGAAGATAAAAGCTGTAATCTCTTGAACCACTTATTGGCTTTTGCGGTGTTTAATGTATTCAGGTAAAAAGTAAACACGGCCATTATTATCAATATAAAAGAAAGCAGAACAAACTTAAAATTTGAATGAAAGAAAATAACCCGCAGATAATAATTGGTATAATGAGAAACAATTTTTGCGTTATCTGTTTCCAATATTTCGCCAAGAAAAAAAATTACAAGAGCGATGACTCCGAGAGAAATGAGCTTGGGGATATGGCCTTTTCTAAACGAATTAATGAACCATAAAGAAATAATGTACGCCATGATCATTCCTACTATAGGAGCTATAAAAATAAACCCGGCTATTTTTATTATAGGCTCAGGATTTACAGAATTAAATCCGGCGTGAGCGATAGCCGCACCCGCAAAACCACCAATCAACGCGTGTGAAGACGATGAAGGAATACCAAACCACCACGTAAGAAGGTTCCATAAGATGGCCGCAATGAGGCCTGCGAAAACAACGGGTAAAGTAATAAAATCCTGTTTTACCGTATTGGCAATGGTGTTGGCTACTCCATGTTCTTTAAAAATAAAAAAAGCGGCAAAGTTGAAAAACGCCGCCCAAACTACCGCCTGGAAAGGAGTAAGCACTTTCGTGGAAACTATAGTGGCTATTGAATTGGCAGCATCATGAAATCCGTTTATGTAATCAAAAATTAAGGCTAAAACAATAATGGTTATAAGAAAGGTCATATTTTAATGTGATAAGGTGCCAATTCGATAATGGACTGATTAACTAAGCGTATTTTATAATAATGGACTCTATTACATTGGCTGCGTCTTCACACTTGTCAGTTACAATTTCCATTACCTGGTAAATTTCTCTTTTCTTGATCACTTCTTTTGCATCAGGTTCGGTTTCAAAAAGCTGCTCTATACTCATGTCAAAAAGGTCGTCAGCCTGGTTTTCAATACTATTAATGGCCACCATGGCATCGGTAATTTTGCGGAGATTTTTCATATCTCTTAGTTCAGCTACCGCTTTGCGAACCTCCGTACAGCCAGCCAATATCAATTCAGCAAACTTGTGAAAGCTGGCATCATCAGGATTTACTTTATAAAAATTTATTTTTTTTGCAGAAGCGTAAATATAATCACAGATGTCGTCGAGAGAGGTGGCGAGGTAATGAATGTCTTCACGGTCGAAAGGGGTAATAAAATTTCTTCCCAGCTCTGTAAAAATGCGATGGGTATAATCGTCATTTACATGCTCAAGGTCTTCGATTTCTTTAATCAAAGCCGTCCTTTTTTCGTAATCTTTTTCGTGAACTACTTCATTTAGTTTGGTAGCCATTTGAATTACCGTTTCCGAAACATTTTCAAATAGCTGGAAAAAAATTTTATCCTTGGGTAAAAAAATTTTCAGAATAGAATTAAATGCCATTTACTTAGTTTGCCGCAAAAGTAGGACTATCCTCTTTTTATCTCTCCCTTTTTAATTTGTTAATGATTTCTTAACATGGGAATTTAATTTTTGGCACATGCACTTTTTCCATTTTTGTTTTTTCTAAGGTTTAAAAAGGGATTATCAATTTGTTCTCATTCTAAGATGGATATTTCATCCATAACCTTTCCGTAACAATCAATTTTTCGATAACACATTGATCTTACTTTATCCTATTTTTGAAAATTCCAGATCAAAAAACAACATGACTTTACCCTCTCTTTATAAACAGAATAAAAGCTTCTTCATCGGGTATTTTTTGCTGGTGATTATTGCACTTTTTATTATAATTGGTTATTCAAAAGCGGATGGATTTATTTTATTAAACCCTTTTCATTCCCATATTTTAGACCAGGTTTTTATTCCACTAACTTATCTCGGCGATGGAATTTTTGTGATCGCGCTCAGCGTTGTTTTATTTTTTCTTAAGAGAAGATTTTTGAGCCTGATGATATTAAGCAGTTACTTCTTGTCGGGGATCATTGCACAGGTTCTCAAGTATTTTATTATAGAACCCCGCCCCTCGATTTATCTGGAGAAAATGAATTATCCTCATTTCATTGAGGACGTAACGCTGCGCAATTTTCATTCATTTCCATCCGGGCATACCGCTTCTGCATTTGCCCTGGCGACGGTTTTAGTTTTTTCGATAAAGAATAAAAGTTTTTCGCTATTCTTTTTGATGATGGCGGCCCTGGCGGGTTACAGCCGTATTTATTTAGGGCAGCATTTTATAGATGATGTTTTTGCCGGATCAATAATCGGGATTCTTTCTTCCATTTTTTGCTGGATTTATTTTGAAAAATATTTTAAAAAGATTCTTAAAATACCTGGCAAACAAGCAATAATTTAAAAAGAAAAATCCTCTTGGGTTGACTCTGCGGATTCCGCATG
>JBDSOE010000242.1:0-6265 GCA_039915005.1 Ginsengibacter sp. | reverse complement strand
TAAAGGCAAGAGAATGGTTTAGCGATGCACGATTCGGCATGTTTATTCATTGGGGCGCCTCCAGTCTGCTTGGCGATGGCGAGTGGGTAATGAATAACCGGAATATTGAAGTGGATGAATACAAAAGACTGATGGATATTTTTAATCCACAGCAGTTTGATGCAAAGGCATGGGTTAGCGTTGCCAAAAATGCAGGAATGAAATACATTACTTTTATTACAAGGCATCATGATGGCTTTAGCAATTGGGATACCGGGGCATCTGATTGGAAAATTACCAACACACCTTACGGAAAAGATGTGCTGAAACAATTGGCAGATGAATGCCACAGGCAATGGATAAAATTATATCTCTATTATTCTCTCCTCGATTGGTACCGCAGCGATTATCAATATGAAACCGGCAGAACTGGTAAGGGAACGGGAAGAACGCAGAAAAGCGACTGGCCTTCCTATATCAAATTTATGAAAACACAGTTGACTGAATTACTTACCAACTATGGCGAAATTTCCGGTATCTGGTTCGATGGGCATTGGGATCAAACGGAGCCTGAAGGCGCGGCAGACAGAAGCTCAAGAGTGAATTGGCATTATGATGAAATTTATGGATTGATCCATAAACTGCAACCGCAATGTATGATTGGAAACAACCACCACATGACTCCCTTTGACGGTGAAGATTTTCAAATGTTTGAACGCGATCTTCCCGGTGAAAATAAATCCGGATTAAGTTTTCAGCAAGCTTCTGATGAATTACCCTTAGAAACCTGCGAGACATTAAATGGATCCTGGGGATTTAATATTACCGACTCAAAATATAAATCAACCGATGAACTTATTCATTTGTTGGTAAGAGCCGCAAGTTTAAATGCCAACTTATTACTGAACATCGGGCCGCTACCAAACGGGTCGATTCAGCCTCAATTTTCTTCCAGGTTGGATAGTGTGGGCAACTGGATAAAACGCTATGGCAGCACGGTTTATAATACAAGAGGCAGCAGTATAAAAAAACAAAACTGGGGTGTGGTAACAGAGAGCACTGATGAAATATACCTGCATGTGTTTGATGCCAATACTACTTCCATAGCAATAGAGAAATTTCCTTACCAACCCGGTAAACTCTATACCGTAAAAGACAATGTACCCGTGAAATATATTTTTAAAAACGGTAAGCTGCTGATTGACATAAGTGGCATCAACCGCGATGTTTTCGATACGGTATTAAAATTGAAGATCAAAAGATAACCAGTCATGAGAATGGATGCCCATCAACATTTCTGGATTTACGATCCTGTGCGCGACGCATGGATTAATGAGGATATGTCCATTTTGCGTAAGGATTTTTTACCCGCACATTTAAAGCCATTGTTACAGCAAAATAATATAGATGGATGTGTGGCGGTTCAGGCCGACCAGTCAATAAAAGAAACCCGTTTTTTACTGAAACTTGCTGAAGAAAATGATTTTATAAAAGCGGTAGTTGGTTGGGTAGATCTGCGTGCCAAAGATATTCAACAACAATTAGAAGGGTTTTCTTCTTTCAAAAAATTAAAGGGATTCCGGCACATAGTGCAGGCCGAAAAGCAGGAAGACTTTCTATTGAGAGAGGACTTTGGCAGGGGCATTTCATTTTTAAAATCATTTGGATTTACGTATGATATTTTGGTTTATCCCCATCAATTAAAAAGTGTAATAAAATTTGTCCGGCAATTTCCGGAGCAGGCTTTTGTAGTAGATCATTTGGGCAAACCGGATATAAAAAATGGGCTGATCAAAGAATGGGAAAAGAATATTCAAACCATTGCAGGCTTTCCAAATGTTTATGCCAAGCTATCCGGTATGGTTACGGAAGCTGACTGGAAACGTTGGACGGTAGCCGATTTTAAGCCCTACATTGATTGCATAATAGAAAGTTTTGGAACCAGCAGGATTATGTTTGGAAGCGATTGGCCGGTGTGCTTACTGGGGGCATCGTATCTGCAATGCTGTAATATTTTAGAACAAAATACTTTGCATTTAAACGGGGAAGAAAAGAAAAAACTATGGGGCGAAAATGCAGTAAGTTTTTATAACATTTGAAAATTGGTTTTTAATATTTTCTGGTCTTGCTGAAATTATATTTTCATTTTTGTTTTTCATTCTTTAATATTGAATTTATAAAAGTTAGGAGGATACATTAAACCCGTAATTTTTTCCAAACCCGATCATCTCTTCGCGGATAGATTCAGAATTTGATAAATAGAACTCAACAAAATAAAAAAAGGACATTCCTTATTCAAATACCCCCCGGGATTTTAAAAAAGAATGTCCTTATGCTTTATGCGATTCTTTACCAGAGCTAAATAATAAATGATCACCCAGGTAATTTTTTTTAAATTAATCCCTTATCCGCTCTTTGGTAATAACTGTTTTATCTGAGTTGTTACCTCGTAAAAGCGCAATAATTATTATTAAAACTATGGCTCCACCAACTATCCACATCCAGGGTTGTATCGTTGTTGTCTGGCTGGTAGTAGTAGTGGTACTTGTTGAACTTGAAACAGCGCTGTCCTGTGCAATTACAACAGCTTGAATAAGCGTGAAGAATGCTGAAGCAATAATTGAAAAATAAAATTGCCTGTTGAAAATTTTTTGCATGAGATTTATTTTTAGTTAAAAATTCAATATCAATTAACATGCCACTGATATTTATTATCACCTCATTTAGCGCCTGAGAGGCATACTGATATTTAGCGGATGCTTGCAATAAAGTAGAGAAGTGGGTAATTCTTCTGGTGAATTATTCTATTTTTTGTTTGCATAATTTTTAAGATCGGAAATGCTGTAAATATTTAATCTTTCACATTGTTTTCTTCGCATCATCAAAGCATAAGCATTATTAAAACCAATAGGTTTCAGCCATTTCAAATGATACTTTTTATTGAACTGCTGCTTTACATAATTATAAACTTTTTCTTTATCACTATGAAGACTTGTTACCACTGAACCGGGCGTTTGTAAAATTACCAAAAGCCCTGTCCCTGTGTATTCGGGGTACATATCAATCTGGTTATTGGTTAATGCATCAAAGCATATTTTTGTGCCACCCAGGCCTGTCTTGGTTTCTACCTGCAAATTCGTATTGCCTTGTATCAACATCGAATACATAGCGGCCAGAATATATTGCTCTCCAAAAATTTTTGATCCTATCCGGATCATTCCTTCCTTACCATGTAAAGGAACTTTATACAAACTTTGTTTAACCAAAAAGTTTTTAGCCACCTTTTCAGGCGATTGCTTCAAAAAATCAACCTGGTAGTTCAGTTGTGTCATTACAGAATCAGTGATGTGGCCTGCTAACTGGTTGAGCACATTTTCTAATTCGGGGAATTTTTTCAAAACTTCTTCACGTATCACAGGCGCTGCATAATAAGGAGGAAATATACCTTTATCATCCTTAAGCACTATCAGGTCATACGCCTTCAAACGCCCGTCTGTACTATAACCGCTTATTACGTCCAGTTTCTTTTCATAAGCAGCCTTGTACATTACGGCATCACTGATCACTACTGTTCGCAGGTTAAGTTTATAAACATTTTTTAATCCAAAGTAACCATCCTGGCGCCCCATAAACTCCGGTGTAAAACCAGCAAGAATTTTACTTCTGTAAAAATCCGGCAGCAGATAAAAGGAAGATAACAGTAACATGCCAACAGGTAAAATCCAGAATCCGATTCGCAATTTCCTCAGGTTCATCTTCTGAACTTTAGATAAAATGAAATCAAACAGTATGGCGAGTAATGCGGCTGGAATGGCGCCGGCCAATATCATGTTGGTATTGTTAAGCGCTATACCACCAAAAATAAATTCGCCCAATCCTCCGGCACCAATATAAGATGCCAGGGTTGCTACGCCTACATTTATTACGGTTGCAGTACGAATCCCTGCGAGTATAACGGGCATGGATAGGGGCAGTTCTACTTTCCTGAGTATCTGGCCATAACTCATTCCCATTCCCCGGGCAGATTCAATCACTGCGGCGTCCACGCCTGTGATGCCGGTATAGGTATTTCGAACTATGGGTAATAAGGCATAAAGAAATAAAGCTACTATTGCCGGTATGGCGCCAATGCCTAATAACGGTATCATAAAACCAAGCAATGCGATACTGGGTATGGTTTGCAAAATACCTGTGAAACCTAAAACAGGCGAGGCAAATTGTTTCTTCCTTGCAATAAAAATGGCCAATGGAACACCAATAATAACCGCTATTAATAACGAGATAAAAGTAAGCCCGATGTGCTGGAGTAGCTGATCCAGTATCTTTCCCGACTGCTGCTTCATGAAATCAATAAGAGATTGCCCGGATTCATTCATGGCTTTGTTGCTTTAATGCGTCAAGCGCTGTAAACAAAGAATCGTAGCCTGCATATCTTACTTCGTCCGAAGATGTTTTTTTGATGGAAAGTAATTTATTCTTCTGTAGGTTGAGAAGCTCGATTGCTTCCCACAAACTTTTACTTTCGTCAATTTCTGCAATATCGTATCTGTCAATATTTTCATTTTTCAGAACCCTCTCCGGGAGAGCAGGGAGGCCATCCTCTAGACGAGGCCAGATGTCTTTTAAAAAAACCGCGTTTAATTCAAGCTGCATTTTTTGCGTTGCAAAAAAATCAACGACAAATTTATTCTTTGGATAAAACAGAAGCTCTGTGGACTTGCCCGCCTGTACAATTTTTCCTTTATCCATTAATAAAATTTTATCGCCCATTTCAAAAGCTTCTCTTATATCGTGCGTTACCAAAACGATTGTTTTATTTTTCAGCACGTCAAGTCTCGAAAATTCTTTGGTAATCGTATTCCTCGTGATGGCATCAAGCGCGCCGAAGGGCTCGTCCATTAACAGCACCGGAGGATCTGCCGCCAGTGCTCTTGCCAGACCCACTCTTTGTTGCTGGCCACCACTTAATTGCTGAGGATAAAGCGGTAAATATTCTGCCGGGAGATTAAGTTGGTCTAATAATTCTGCGGTTCTTTTTTTAATTTTTGATTGAGGCCATTTCAAAAGTTCAGGAACAATGGCAATATTTTCAGCAATGGTGTAATGAGGAAAAAGACCGTTATGCTGTAAGACATATCCTATATTTCTTCTCAGTTCTTCCGGCGAAACGTCTTTATTATTTTTTCCTGCAACATAGATATCTCCGGAAGATACTTCTGTCAAACGATTGATCATCCTGAGCGTGGTAGTCTTGCCACAACCACTGGTACCCAACAATGCCACGTTTTCCCCTTCGTGCACTTCAAACGAAATACCGTCCACTGCAACGGTTTTACCAAAGCGTTTTACTACATTTTTAAGATGGATCATTAGAAAAATTTAAACGAAAAGGGTGATCTGATAGCTAATAAAAAATATCAGTATTAGCATAATCCGGTGCGAAGTTACTTTTTTAATTAGGTGCTTAAAACTAAAGAAAGATTCGGGTTAAATTGCAAATTTATCATGCTCAAACCAAGGTCAGACCGCAGGTCGGCACCGGCCATCAAGGGAGAGTTGACTATAGCCGGTCTGACCTTCGGTGCCGACCTGATTTGCAAGCCTTTTCTATTCGTGTTTTCCCCACACCTCACTGCATTATTTTTGATGTGTTCTGTGGAAATCTCCTAAATTATCCTATTTTACTCTTTAATTTTTTTATCATGAAAAAGATTTTCAGTTGGAGCCTCATTATTCTTTTGGGCACTGCTTCCTGCAACCTCACGCGGCATAGCACTTCCAAAGATGATGGCCGAATCACGATCACCTTTTTGCAAATAAATGATGTGTATGAAATAGCACCATTGTCGGGTGGCCGGGAAGGGGGAATAGCCCGGGTAGCCACGCTTAAAAAACAATCTCTTCAAAAAAATCCCAATACTTATTTGGTTATTGCCGGTGATTTTTTAAGCCCCTCTGTTTATAATAGTTTAAAGTACGAAGGCAAAGCGATTCGTGGTAAACAAATGGTGGAAGCATTGAATAGCGCGGGTATGGATTATGCTATTTTTGGCAATCATGAATTGGATATCAAAGAATCAGAATTGCAGGAGCGCATCAACGAATCGGAATTTCAATGGATAAGCTCCAATACTTTTCATAAAATAAAAGATACGATTGTCCCTTTTGCGAAGATCCAAAATGGAGAAAATATTAATTTCCCCGAAACCCTTATTAAAACAGTGAAAGACGCTGATGGCACCTCCGCAAAGATTGGTTTTATCGCCCTTACCCTTCCGTTTAATAA
>JBDSOE010000239.1:0-4986 GCA_039915005.1 Ginsengibacter sp. | reverse complement strand
AAAGGAATTATAAATTTACCCGCAGAGATT
Source organism: Ginsengibacter sp. (assembly GCA_039915005.1). GTDB lineage: Bacteria > Bacteroidota > Bacteroidia > Chitinophagales > Chitinophagaceae > Ginsengibacter. The sequence goes on along the minus strand of JBDSOE010000239.1, from coordinate 4,956 downwards.
GTAGAGCATTTGATTGCTTTATCTATCATGTTTGTGGCAATTGAAAATATTTTATTGAGCGAATTGAAAGCATGGCGGGTGGCCATCGTATTTATGTTTGGCCTGGTTCACGGGATGGGATTTGCAAGGGCATTGAATGAAATAGGATTGCCTCGAAATAAATTTTTCACTTCTATATTGTCATTCAACGCAGGTGTTGAAATTGGTCAGATCATTGTGATAACCCTGATGTTTTTGCTCGTTATTATTCCCTTTGGAAAAAAGCCGTGGTACAAAAAGTTTATCGTATATCCATTATCAGGAGCCATTGCCGTAACGGCGGCATACTGGACTGTACAAAGAATTTTCAATACTACTTAATTCCTGCAATTCTTCGCCGCCCCGATAGATGATTTCAATTTTCCATAACAGACTTAAAGATGTATCCTTTTGGTATTAAAATATGGAACTTACCTTTATTGATTCACCCGTTGTTAATAGCACTGTTTAAATAAATATGAATAAAAAAAGCCTTTTCCATTCAGTGGTATTTTACTTATTCATCCTCTTCCTGTTTATCACTTTTACTTTTAGGTCTGTGCTTTAACACCTTGGCTTCTGTATAAAAAATAATTTCTTCAGCCATGTTTTTTGCCTGGTCGCCTACGCGCTCCAGTTTTCTGATGGTGGATAAAATATATAATGCCTGCTCTATCTTCCCCGGGTTATTTTTGATATAGCCGGTAATAACCGAGGAGGCATTTTTATTGATGTCGTCTAATAAATCATCCATCTGGAAAACTTTGCGGGCAATCAACGTATCTTCTTTCTCAAAAGCATCCATAACTTCACTTACCATTTTATTACCTTGTTCAAACATTTCGCCTACCCGTGTTATTTCAAGCAACTGTACATCGAAATTTCCAGGAATATTAACTACCAGTTTCGCAATCCCCTCTGCGATATCGCCGGTTCGTTCCAGGTTCATATTTATTTTTAAGACTGCTAATAAGAAGCGCAAATCAATGGCTACTGGTGCAAATAAAGCAAGCACATCTTCACAGTCGCTGTCTATTTTCAATTCAAAAGCATTCACTCGTTTTTCTGTGGCTACCACCTCACGGGCCAGATCTTTGTCCATTTCCAATAATGCCTGCTGCGTTTTTTGCAACTGCGATAAAACCATACCCCACATGTTCATAGTGGTAGATTTTATTTGTTGCAATTCATTATCCAGTGGGGTTGGCTTACGTTTCCATTTTAATAATGCCATAGTTTTTATTTTATGTAAATGCTTCTCAATAATTTTTTAACCGAAATGACCCCTGATATAATCCTGTGTTTTTTCATGTTTTGGATTGGTGAAGATGGTCTTAGTGTTATCCGCTTCTATTAATTCACCCAGGTAAAAAAATGCTGTTTTATCGCTTACCCGCGCTGCCTGCTGCATGTTATGCGTTACCATCAATATAGTATATTCCGATTTGAGTTCATGAATTAATTCCTCAATTTTAGCGGTAGAAATGGGGTCCAGTGCAGAAGTGGCTTCATCCAATAATAATATTTCAGGATTCATAGATAAGGCCCTCGCTATACATAGTCTTTGCTGCTGGCCACCCGATAAAAAAGTACCTTTTTTGCGCAGCGTGCTTCTCACTTCCATCCATAAGGCCGCACGTTTCAAAGAGGTTTCTACTATTTCATCTTTTTCCGAGGTACTGAGTTTCACGCCATTCAATATATATCCGGCTATTACATTATCATAAATACTCATTGTGGGAAATGGGTTTGGATGCTGGAACACCATCCCTACTTTTCTTCTCAGCAGTACGGGATTCATAGCGTAGATATCTTCTCCATTAAGTTGCAAAGAACCTTTTACTGATGCATCGGGAGTTAGCTCATGCATGCGGTTTACGCACCGGATAAATGTGGTCTTTCCACAGCCTGAAGGGCCCATGATTGCCCACACCGTGTTCTTTTCCAATTCAAGGTTAATATCTTTTAAAATATGATTCTTCCCAAAAAAAGCATTAAAATTAGTTGCTTTTAAAATTGCACTTTCCATTTACGTTGAACTATTTTAGTAATAATGTTTAAAAACAAAACCATCAATATCAATAACAGGGAAGCACCCCACGCTAACTGGTGCCAGTCTTCATAAGGACTGGTGGCGTAATTGAATATAATCAGCGGCAAACTACTCATTGGCTTAAAGATATCGGTACTCATAAAAGGATTACCAAATGATGTAAATAACAAGGGGGCAGTTTCGCCGATTACTCTTGAAATACTAAGGATAACGCCGGTGGTTATTCCGCTGATACCAGTGGGTACTATTATTTTTAAAATGGTTTTATAATAAGGAACTCCGAGCGCTAATGACGCTTCTTTTAATGACTTGGGCAAAAGTTTAAGGGTTTCTTCTGTTGCCTTAATTATGGAAGGAAGCATCATAAGGGCTAATGCCATACTGCCGGAAAATGCTGAAAATCCACCCAACGGCCTTACCACCCATTCGTAAATAATAATTCCAATCACAATGGAGGGGATTCCCTGTAACACATCCACCGCCAGACGCGCATAATAGGCGAGCCTCGATTTTGTTTCTTCACTCAGGTAAACCCCAATAATAATTCCGACAGGAATAGCAATGATACAGGATACTAATAACGTTAAAAAGGTACCTACAATGGCATTGGAAACACCCCCGCCGGCTTCACCTACCGGCTTTGGCAAGTTCGTTAAAAATTGCCAGTTGATAGCCGTAATACCTTGCCTGAAAATATAAAACAATATGAATAACAAGGGCAAAGTAGAAATAATCGTTCCGGCAATAATAATCCCTTTAAAAAATTTGTTTTTAATATTGCGCCGGGCAATCTGTTTTACTATCAGCCTGTCCTGAGAGGTTCTTTTATCTATTGCTATTTCTTTCTCTAAAATAATTTCCATAATATAAATTTTTTTCCCGGCATTAAGAAAGCGTAAAACGTTTAATAATTTGCTTACCCAAAATATTTATAATAGTAGCCACCACGAATAAGAACAATCCCATTTCTATTAAAGCGGAAGTATATAATTCGCCGGTAGCCTCTGAAAATTCATTGGCAATTACACTTGCCATGCTGTTACCAGGGCTAAAAATTCCGGTGGGTAAAGCATGGGAGTTTCCTATTAACATAGTTACTGCCATCGTTTCTCCTAAAGCTCTTCCCAAAGCAAGTAACAATCCTGCGAATAAACCTGATTTAGTATAAGGGATTATTATTTTTGTAATCACTTCAAACCGGGTGGCACCCAGCGAATAGGCCGCTTCCTTTAAATGATTAGGTACCATAGAAATTACTTGCCTGGAAAGTGATACAGAAAATGGCAAGATCATAATGGCAAGTATAACGGAGGAAGTAAATATGCCCACACCATAAGGTAGAATATTGAACTTGATCTCTATTACGCGAACAACAGGCACCAAAACAAATAATCCCCAGAAACCATAGATTACAGAAGGAATGCCGGCCAGCAAATCAATAACATTTTTAAAAACCTCTGCAACAATTCCTTGTTTATAATATTCTCCAAGGAAAATGGCAATCGCTATGGAAAAGGGAGTTGAAATTAGTAATGCCAAAAAAGAAGTAAGAAGTGTGCCTATTAAAAAAGGCAATGCGCCATACTCATCTGCTACGGGGTCCCATGTTTTATTTAAAAAGAAATCTGCGCCAAATGCCTTGAGTGATGGAAGGGAATTAATGAGCAAGGTGAAGAAAATGGCAATTAAAATAATCACCGCAATGAGTGCAGAAAGTGTAAGCGTTTTCTTGAAAGCTTTTTCTTTCAAATTAATTCCTTTTGCGGTATAAGTAATGGCTGGTATCATTAAATTCTCTTAATCATTTGTATTTATACTGGCAATGGGTGAATTCGTGATTTTATTTAAGTAGGGGGCGGAACGCGGTAGCGGTCTGAACCATCGTATTGGAAGATCGTTCAGGTAGCCGAAGAAAGCGCCCCGACCGGATAAATCATTCATTGTTTTGTCCCTTGCGGGGTATAATAAACAAAATGTGAAAGCATTTTTTTTAAATGAGATTCCAGCATCAGGAGTTAGCAAAACAGGAATAATCATTACTGTAAAGGTTTATTGCCGTAAGTAACCGAATCCAGTATCTCTCCTGCTTTTTTCTTCGCAGCATCCGGCAAGGGTGCATAGCCTAAAGTTTCCGCAAACTTTTGCCCGTCATGAATCACATAATTCACTAAGTTGAATGTAGCTCTGGCAGTGGCCTCCGTTCTGTTATTGTAAGATTGATTTTGATACACCAACAAATAAGTGAAGCTGCAAATGGGATATCCTTCAGGCGCCTCCGTGTCGGTTAGTGACACCCTCATGTCAGCCGGTAAATCAATAGCCGCTGCTGCACTGGAAGATTTCAAACTGGCTTCAACAAAATTTCCGGATTTGTTTTTTAAAAGGGCTGCCGGCATTTTATTCTGTAAGGCATACACCAGTTCTACATAACCAATACTTCCCGGAGTTTGTTTCACCAGGCCACTTACCCCTTCATTCCCTTTTGCACCTAACCCAACCGGCCAATCCAACGATTTGCCTTTGCCAGGCTTGGTGTTCCATACCTGACTTACTTTGGAAAGGTAATCAGAGAAAATGTAAGTAGTACCACTGCCATCTGAACGGTGTACCACTGAAATAGGCAGGTCAGGCAATTTTTTGTCCGGATTAATACTGGCAATATTATTATCGTTCCACCTGGTAATCTTTCCTAAAAATATATTAGCTATTACTTCCGGTGTAAACTTTAATGTGGGATTGCCCGGCAAATTGTAAGTAATAATTACGGCACCCAGGCAGGTAGGAATATGTACGATCGGGGCGGGTGATTTACTTAATTCGTCTTCGCTCATGGGCGCATCTGATGCGCCAAAATCAACTGTTTTATTTTGTAATTGTTTGATGCC